>JADKAQ010000024.1 GCA_016719105.1 Gemmatimonadota bacterium
CCTCGTCCGGTCCCCCCAACCGGACCAGATAGGCACTATCGCGAAGGAAGGGTGCCGCGCTGTCTCGCGGCACAAGCATCAGCAAGTTTGGCATTACCACCAGGCGCCGCGCATCGCGCAGGACGTACAACGTCCCCACGCCCCCAACCACCAGCAGCGCCCCGACTGCCCACAGCGCGCGCCGCCACCCGCTCCATGTCTCGCGCATCTCCGACCTCCTCCCGGTTCCCAGGCTCAGTCAGCAGTGATCGTCACGTTCGCCACGCCGTCGCTGGCGCGTCGCACGTCCACGTTGGCCCGCTTGCCTCTGCTCGTTGCACTCGGCTGCTGCACATCGTGCACGGTCGCCGAGTCGTCACGCCGCCCGTTCGATGTCGTCGAACGTCGCGTACCACCGGATACCAAGGTCGCGCTCCCGCGTGTCGCACCAGCGATGACACTCCATCACCTGCATTCCGCCCTCGTCATCTGGGCGTGCGACCACCACGGCGCACAGCCGAATCGTCCCCCGTCGTCTCCGGTTCGCCTCTCAGCACCTGGAGGACCACGCCGACCTCCTCGCGTGGTGCATCGCTGCCCGAGGCGCTCGCCCCCACCGGGTCGTTGCGCATCAGTACCAGGTCCCCCGCCGCCAGCCGCTCCCGCTCCCACCGGCGACATCGCGCCATCTCGCGCAGGGCATCGAACGACCCCAATCGCTCCACCGGCCAACTCGACAACCCCACGCGAAGGTCCAGGTGCGCCGTAAACCCCAGCGTGTGCATGAACTCCAGCGAACAGGGGACGTCCTGGCGCTCGCGCACTACGCGGTGCGCCTGGCGGGCGAGCGCCTGCGCCGCCGTCACCAGCAACAGTGGAGTGTGCGGGATCATCGCGCCCTCCGCGCCGGCTGTCCCCAGGTCGCCACCCCCCGCTCCCCCACGCCTAACGCCACGGGCTCGGCCGCGTCCACTCCTCGGCTCGCCAGCACCACCCGCCCTTCCGTCACCCGGACCTTGGTGGAGACGGGGTCGGTCGCATCCACGGTGAACTCCGTCCCCGTCACGATCACCCGCGCCGCAGGCGTCACCACCACGTAGTGGCCGGCCTGCACCTTCGTCATGCTGAAGCGCGCCTCGCCATCGAGCACCAGTTCGCGCACGCCACCCTCGGTGGCCGCGTCACGCCACGTGAGGCGCGACCCCGCAGAGACCACGGCCCAGGAGTCGTCGCTCACGCGCGCCACTTGCGACTCACGCGCCGGCACATCGACCATGTGGACCTGCGGCGGCGGCGCCGAACGCCTGACGTACGTCCCCCCCAGCCAAAGAGTGCCGCCGGCAACCCCACGCAGGCGATTCCCACCGCCAGCTGCCACCGCCGCAGTTGACGGATGAACCGACGATCCCCGGCCGCGTCAGCCGACGCGTGCCGCCGCTCCGCACGATCCTCGTCCCCGTCTCCCTGGCGCTCCACCCTCTGCATGAGGCGCTTCCACGACGCCTCCATCCGGTCGTCCGCGATCTCGATGTCGTCGACGGTGGGCCACGCGTTCCGCGGCGACGATCGGGCCCACCTTCGTGCGGAATCCCTCGTCGTCGCGCAGCCGACGCTCCACATCGCGCGCCTGAGCGTCGTCCAGCGTCTTGCTCAAGTAGTCGGAGATGAGCGTCACCTCCGGATCGGCGTACAGCCCCGCCTCGATCTCGGCACGTGTGAGCTCCCGCGCCTCGCCAGCCGGGACCAGCCAGTCATTGACCCTCATTCGATGTCCCTCCCCCGGATGATGTCGGGCGTGATGCCGAAACGTTCGAGATGCGGGCGCATCGCCCGGTTTGCCTCGGCCATCGCGGCGCGCACGCTGGCACGCGTGATTCCGAAGTGGTGCGCCGTTTCGTCCACCGAGAACCCCTGCTCCTTGACCATCACCCATGGCTCGCGCATGTAGGCCGGGAGTCGCAAGAGCGCGTACTGGATCGCCGAGCGGATCTCGTCGTCCTCCACGCGCCGCCGGGTACTCATGTGACGGCGAATGGTCGCGGATGCCCCGGAGATCAAGCGCATCATCTTCGTCTCCTTGCGACGCGCGCGCTCCCGGTCGATCACTACATCCTTCAGCATGACCGTGAGGCGGATGATCACGTCGCGTTTCGAGAGCGGCGGCAGGGGCTCCGCACGCTCTCGCGCGCGAGGGCGGCCGCCCCCCGTGTCTCTCTCCCGCCGTCGCTGCATCACGAACTTGAGCAGCGTCTCCTGCACGACATCCTCCGTTTCGTCCTCCTCGACGAGACGCGCCGCGTATCGCGTGAGGTGGCGCTGTGCCTGTCGAAAGACCGGCGCCAGCTCCGCCTCCGCCAGCTGCGTCGTGCTCGCGCGATGGAGCGACAGCCCGCGATGCTCCGTCTCCACGCTCCGTTCTCCTCCCGTCGGGGTGGTCGGCCCAATCATATGGTCGCCGTCCAGCCCCCCTAGGGCGTTGGGGAAACTCGACCGCCTGAATGGGGGAGCGAGATTCTGGTCCGTTTTGCCCCCCCTATAACCCCCGGGCTCAGGCAAATCGTAGGGTCAATTTCCGAACTTTCACGGAACTCCTCCCGATTCCGAACGGTCACGCGCCCTCCAAGCCGTGAACAGACAGACCCCCTTGACAAACAGGGGGGTGCCGGGGGTTTAAGTGAGGGGGTGTGTGATCGACGAATCTCCCGGAGCCTCCGGCCCTCCTCCGGTTGCCCGACGTGTCGCGACTCGGGCCTTCCGGATTCCCTTACTGACCGCAGCCGGCGCGCTCACCCGCCCGCGTCGCCGTGCTGAGAGGACCCACTGCGCTCGTCTCACGGACGACTGCGCGGTAGGCATGAACGAGGTTCCGACGCCAGTAACTCGACTGCGCGGCGCTCTCCGGACCCGACTGCGCAGCGCCGGTGGTCCGCGCCTGGCGGGGGGGCAAGTGGCAAAAGCACACACGATCGACCGCGCGGCGCGATCGATTGAGTCACCTTCGCGCACGATCGAGTGACCACCGCGCTCGAAGCATGACGCGAGCGCGACGAACCACTGCGCGGTGCTAGGGAACGATCTCGCCGTTCGCACGGACGAACGCGCGGCGCACATGGACGACCGCGCGGCGCCGCCGGGTGGCTGTGCGCTCACGTCGAGGCACTGACCAACACCATCGGTCAGCTGCCGCACGAGCGATCGACGGTGCGGAACGGTCGAAGCTGGCGCACGTTGCACCGAGAAGTGACCACACCTGACCCGGACGACCGAACGCCGGCACCGGACGCCGACGTGAGACCGCCACGCCACTGAGCACTGCTGACGGTCGAGCGATCACCGTCGATGAACGATCTCGCGTTGTCGACGGAGCGCTCGACGGCGCAGGTGAAGCGCCGTGCAGCACGCATAATCGACCGACCAGCACCAACGGCTGACGTGTACGTGTAACCGGACGACTGACCGCCGCCAACGGCCTACCGCGCGCGGCGCACGACGTACAGCGCACCGCGCCCGAACGGCAGCGCGAAACGCACGATCCACAGCGCACGGCGAGCGAGCGACCGCACGTGTTCGACGGAGCGCAGTGTAACGCCACGGAGCGTCAGTGCTCCCGATCGCACCGACGTCACCGATGTGTCAACGAAGGCGCGGAGCAGGTGAAGGGACGCGCACCTGCCCGCTGTTCATCACGCGTCCCACAACCATATGGAAGGGAGAGCAGACCATGGAACTCAAGACCAAGCTGGGCCTGCAGACGCTGCGACGCGCCCACGCCTTCCTTGCGGGGAAGGCCGTCCCCGTCGCCGTCGGCGAGCTCAAGCCGCACATCGAGGCGCTCGACTCCCTCGTCGTCCGGCTCGAGCAGTTCGCCACCGAACAGGCGTCCCGCGCCAACGCGGCTCGCGCCGCCACGGACACCAAGCGCGCGATGGCGCGCGAGCTGCGCCAGGAGTACCTCCGTCCCATCTCCGTGGTGGCGCGTCGCCTCTTCGCCAACGACGCGCAGCTTCGCTCGGCGTTCGTGGTGCCGGCGGCGCGCGACGACGAAGGGTTGATCCAGGCGGCCAACGCGTTCGCCGAGCGCGTGGAGGAGTTCAAGGACCGGTTCGCCGCACGCGGACTCGCCGAGGATCTCGTCGATCGCCTGCGCAAGGCGACCAACACCTTCCGCGACACCCTCACTAACCGGTCGCTCGACCTCGCCCGTCGTTCGGCGGCGACGGCGGGAATGCTCTCCGAGCTGTCGCGCGGGCGCGACCTCGTGCGCCTGCTCGACCTCATGCTCGCCCCGCGACTGGTGGGTGAGCCGGAGAACCTCGCCGAGTGGCGCAGCATCGTGCGGTTTGTCCGCAGTGCGACCATCACGACCGAGGGGGGCAACGTGCCTGCGACGGTCACCCAGGACCCGGTGAGCCAGGCAGCCTAGCGTTCGTGTTGCGCCTCTCCACCAGACGCGGCGCGGGCCGCTCCAAGCACCGCTCGCGCCGTGTCCAGTCACCACGCATCACCAACTTCCATCACGGAGAATGACCATGTCCAGAAAGACGCGACGCAACGTGCACGTGGTTCCGAGCGGAAAGTCCAAGTCGAAGCGCACCACCTTCGTGGCCCGCGTCGCGGGCGACGCCTCGCCGCTCACCGAACCCACCACGCAGACGCAGGCCATCGCCGCAGCCATCCCCGAGGCACGCACGCGCCGGAGCGAGGTGGTCATCCATCGCGCCGACAGGCGCATTCTGGCACCGACAGCTACGGCAACGACTCGCCGCAGGTGAAAGACACGAAGCACTAGCGGGTGAACCGGGTGGGCGCGCGGTCTAAGGGGCCGCGCGCCCATTCGGCGAGATCGTTCTCGCTGGAAGCGACTACGGGTCCGGTGAGGCGCCGGACCCGCACTGCAATCTCCGCGGGAACGTCCTCATGGTCCCACTGTCATGCAGCTCCATGCTCTCGCGAATGCAACTAAGCGCCCGGGTCGATACGGGCTATCAATCGGGGAATGTCGAGCGCTTCTAAGCGACCTTCAAGCCAGTGACTGGTACGACCGTCACTCCAGAGCCGGCAACGCTCGCGCTTGTCGGTTCCGGATTGCTCGACTTGGGAGGCCTCGCACCGCGGCGATTGCGACGTCAGCGTCGCCCGTGACGTCGCGCCACGACGCGACCGGGTCGTTCGATCTTTGATGTATCAGGGGCGCGGACCAAGCGCACCCGCGCCCCCTCGCCACGACACTTCTCGCCATTGATCTCCAGTCGCACCGGTGTCCCTTCCTCGCCCAGATCGGACATGGCGCCTCGCTCACGGCCAGCCCGGCAAGCCCCCCTGCCTCGCCGGCGCCGTCACCTCCGCTCTCGGCCCCGGCTTCGCGCTCGGCACTCCCATCACCTCTTGCCCCATCGCCACCCCCTGCCAAATCCTCACCCGCCCCACCATCGACTCCGTTCCGACGGCATTCCCATGCACTTGCAGCTGCACCAGCCCTCCCGTCTCCACGCGCGCGCGGCTCACGAACACCTGACGCCCATCCAACGCCACAGCACATCGCCCGTCGGGACGAATCGTCAGCCGCACCGGAAGCCAGCGCCCTTCACGAACCCCGGGAGGGAGCGGGAGATACACGTTGTCGTCGCCCATGTACGCCGCGAGTCGACTCGACATCGTTCTCCCCTCGCCAGCCGGCACCGCCACCGCGCACTCCTGCCGCGGGACGCCCAGCGCACCGATCAACCCATCCTCGCGATCGGCGTCCGTGACGCGCTGCAGGTCGCTGGCGTCGCGCAGCATCACGCGAATCGACTGCCACTGCGCCCGCGAGATGCGCACCGATAGCTGCGTCTCGACCGTGATGCCGCGCGCGTCGGACAGCTCCTGCCTCCGAATGGCCCCGGATTGAAAGGACTCGTCCCCATTCACGTTGAGCGCCAGGGCCCCGTCGCGCACCACCGTCACGGGGCGCGGCTTTCCGAAGTCGTACCACCGTTCGAGCCAGTCGCCTCCCAGCTCTCCTCGCCGATCAGGGCTGGCACGTCGGTGCGCACCTCGATCTCGCGTTCCGCTTGTGCCCAACCGGGAGCGACCACCGTCACCCGCGTCTTCCCCGGGCGAAGCGGCTGCGCCTCCCCGGTGAGCGAATCGATGGTCAGGACATCGGGATCGTGCGAGCGCCAACGCACGCGCTCGAGCGGTTCGGTGCGCCGACTCGCAAGGTTGGCATGTGCCGTTAGGCGGTGTGGCACCCCGACGACCGGCATCGACGGCCCCACGTCGACGGTCATCTCGCTGCTCGCCGGTGGCCGTCCCACGTCACCGAAGGTCACGTTCGTCAGTACGACGTTTGCCGGCACGGCAATGGGACGCGCCTCGTTGGAGCGCCCCACCGGCATCACGAACCAGGAGCCGGAGCGATAGCCGATCCGTTCGCAGCGACACGCGAGCCATCGCCCATCCGGCGACAGCGACGCCACGTTCACCTGCTCGCCGAGGGAGGTGAGGCGCTGGTCACGCACGTCGGCCACGACAATCTCGTTCATGCTCCCCACCTTGCGCTGGACGAGCAACCGATCGTCGTCGATCCACCCAACGGGGGGGCCCAGCGCCTTCCACTCCGTCGGACATCGCAGGTCGCTCCCATCGGGATTGACGAGACAGAGATACGAGGTCTCCTCGGCCCACGAGTTGCGGAGAAAGGCGAGTCGATCGCCCGACTGGCTCCAGTGCGCGTGTTGATCGGTGTCATCGCCCTGCGTCACCTGTCGGTATGCGCCGGTGCGGAGGTCGACGACGGCGAGATCGTAGTGCGAGTCGGTGTTCCATCGCGCCGTGGCGATCACCGCAAAGCGCCCGTCGGGCGATACGTCGCCGATGAGGTCGTCGCCGCGCGAGTGTGTGAGTCGCCGCACCGAACCGGCGCGCTCGACCACGAGTTCGATGCCGCCGCTGTCAGCGCATGGGTGCGAGTAAAGACCCACGTCCGACGTTCCCGGAAGCGGAATGGCCGGCCGCGAGACGCGCGGATCGCCGACGACCACTCGCCCCTGCGAATCGGGGAGGACGATGTCGCGCCCGGGGACCCACTCGCCCGCCCGCAGCGGGACGCGCCACGACCGACTCGTGGCCCCATCCGTCGACACCAGCAGTAACTCGGCGACGGGCGGCGGAGGCGCAGGCGGCGGAGCCGACCGCACCAGCAGCGCCGCGGTGGGGATGCTCGCCGCCAGCAGCAAGACGGCCGCGACCGCCGCCACGCGTCGCCCCGACGTGAGCCCCGCGCGCACGTGCCACGGCGCGCCTCGACCGTACCACGCACCACGTCCCGCGCGCTGGGCGCCCGAGCAGGTCGTCGGCGAGCGCGGGGATCGCGCGTGTGTCGCCTAACGCGCGCAGGCGGCGCACAAAGCCGCCGAAGAGCGCGTGCAGCGCCGAGCGTTCCCCGCCTCGCACCAGGTGCTGGCCGGCGCGGCGCATCGTCGCCAGGTCGTCGGTCCCTTCCTGCCACAGCGCCCGCCCCAACGCGGCGTGCGCCGCCCGCACGCTCTCGGCGCTCGCGTGCTCCAGGACCGTCGTCGTCATCTCGTCATGGGCAATCATCCAGCCATCGGCCGTGCGCGCCACCAGCCCGCGCGCCTCCAGCTCGTGCAGCGCCGACTCGGCCGTCACGTCCCGCCCCCCGGCGGCGGCGAGTCGTACCTCGCCTAACGGTGACCCGGCCACCGCCAGCAACAGCAGGAGCCACCGCTGGTCGCGTGGCAACGAGTCCAGGCGACGCGCCAGCGCCCCACCCTCGCGCAGCAGGGCAAGGGCAACCCCCCGGGATCGGGCGAGCGCCACTCCCCGTCCATCCGGCGGAAGCAGCGTGCGTTCGCGCAGCAGCTGCAACGTCTCCAGCACGTGCAGCGGCGACCCGCCGGTGGAGCGCCACAGTTCCTGCGTAAAGCGCCCCCCCCACTCCGCCTGCCCCAGCGTGGCGATGCTGGCCACCAGCTCCGCACACTGCAGCTCCGTCAGCACCGGGAGCTCCACGACCCGCGCCTCGGGGTCGTCCAGCCGCCCCTCCACGACCGGCCGCCCGGTCGTCACGATGAGCAGGTGCAAGGCGTGCACCCGCGTCGCCAGCTGCCCCAGCACGGTGCGCGACCGCGCATCCATCAATGCACGTCGTCGATGAGGACGACGACGCCTGCTCCTCAGGACACCGCGGTAAGGTCGCCAAGCTCCAGCAACGCCTGGCTGCGCTGACCGAAGACTTCCTGGTCGGTGCTCGGGTCGTGCGGTACGGTGAAGAAGGTCGACAACGCCGGCGCCATTGCCACCAGGGCGGACGCACTGTCAGGCGACACGCCGCGCGCCCCAGGAAGTCGTCCGAGCATCAAGGCGAGTTCGCTCGCCGCCGCATACGGCAGCTCGCGCGACCCCACGTCGCATCGCACGAGGACCACCCGCGCGCGCGCGCTGCGCAGTCGCGCCATCAGGTCGCCTAACAAGCGCGACTTGCCGATCCCCGCGGGGGCCCGCAGGTGCACGTGCTCGCCCCGTCCGCGTTGCGCCTGCGACGCGGCATCGAGCAGCAGGGCGAACTCACGCTCCCGCCCCACCAGCTCGGCGACGATCCCGCGGCGCCCCTCCTCCTGCTCCGTCGGCTCCGTTCCTCCTTGTCGCGCCACGCGCAGCAGCGAACGCGAGGCGGGCTCGAGCTCCACCTCCTCGTCCGCCACCATGCGCTCCAGCGCCTCCCCCTCGCCCTGAGCCTGCGCCCAGTCCTGCGCCGCAATCAGCGCCTCGAGCAGCAGGCGCCAGCTCGACTGATGGGTGGGATCGAGATCGCGCGCGCGCCGCGCCCGTGCGACCGCATCGCGGCTACGGCCGCGCCCGAGCAGCTCGCGCACGCTCGCTTCGCTGGACCGATGAAAGAGCGATCGCAGCCGCCGGCGCTCCACGTCGGCCCACCCCTCGAACTCGGCGCCACCCGGGGCGGCAAAATCGGGGAGAAAGTCGCCGGTGTACGCCGCGAGGACCCCCTCATGGTCGTTCTGCTCCGCGGCGCGGAGCAGCACGTCGCGATCGACCTGCAGGCGGTCGCTGACCGACAGCGTGTCGCCGGCCGCAAGAAGGATCGCGTCGCCGACCCGCTTCTTGATGTACCAGAGCGTCTGCCGGAGCGCGTGCTTGGCGGCGTCGGGCTCGAGGTCCGACCAGAGCAGGTCGACGAGCTGGTCGCGCCGGGCCTGGCGGGAAGGCGCCGAGGCGAGGTAGGCGATGAGCGCCACCGGCTTGCCGCCGTCGAGCAGGGGCTTCTCGCTCTCACCCCGGAGCGACGACATGAGCCGAGCGCCTCCCATCGTCTGCAGCGTCAGATGGGAGTCGGAAGACGGAGAAATGACGGCGTCGGACGTCATGTGACGCTCAGAAGACGGTGGAGATCCAGATTGTCGGAATCCAACGTCATCCGGTCACCCGTGCCGGTTACGCTTCGAGCTGGGCAGCGAGAAGCTAGGGTTGAGAAGTGGATGAGGGAAGGCACGTGGTGAACCGGAAGCCTCCGGGGGGCGAAAGCCTCTCGGAGGCACGTGCGTTTGCGGGGCTCCGTGATCGATTCACGGAAACAGCCCGCGGCTGAGTGGCGTACGTTTCTTCGACGGTCGGGAACGCTCGACCGGCAACGCCATACTCCGCCCCCTCCATACCACTCGTGTCCGTCGACTCCCTGCGCGACGCCCTGGCCGGTCGCTACGCCATCGATCGCGAACTCGGACGTGGCGGCATGGGGGTGGTGTACCTCGCCCGCGACATCGCCCTCGATCGCCTGGTCGCCCTCAAGGTCCTGCCGAGCGAACTCGCCCGGAATCCGGAGACCCAGGCGCTTTCTTCGCGAGGCGCGGACCGCCGCCCAACCCTCCCACCCCAACATCGTCCCGGTCCACCACGCCGACGCGGTCGGCGACCTCGCCTTTTTCGCCATGGCCTACGTGGACGGCGAAAACCTCGGCGACCGGGTGCGCGCGCGCGGGGCGCTCCCAGTCGCCGAGGCGGTGCGCTACCTGCGCGAGGCGGCCTGGGCGTTGGCGTACGCGCACGCCCGCGGCGTCGTGCATCGCGACATCAAGCCCGAGAACATCCTGCTCGACCGCGCGACGGGACGGGTGATGGTCACCGACTTCGGGATCGCGCGCGACGCCGCGCGTGCCGACGGGCTCACGCAGACTGGGCACGTGCTGGGGACGGTGCACTACATGAGCCCCGAGCAGGTGGCGGGCGAGCCGCTCGACGGGCGCAGCGACCTCTACGCGTTAGGCGTGGTCGGCTTCCAGCTCCTGAGTGCGCGGCTCCCCTTCGAGGGCGACGTCGCCTCGGCGATCCTCGTCGCGCATGCCACGCGCCTCGCGCCCTCGCTCGCCTCCATCGCCCCGGGCGTTCCCCGGCAGGTGGCGGCGGTGGTCGATGCGTGCCTCGCCAAGGCGCCGGAGGACCGCCCCGCCACCGGCGAGGCGCTGGCCGACGCGTTAGGCTCGGCGGTGGCGGCTGCCGAGCAGGACGCGGCGGCGCTCCCCCCCACGGCCGACGCACGGCTCACGGAGGCGCAGGCCCTGGCGCTCTGGCAGCGCGCCGCGCAGCTGCAAGCCGACGCCCTCCGCCGCGTGGACACCACCGCGATCGCCCCGACGCTGGCGCAGGGAGGCTCCCGCACCGGGTCGCCGGCGGCGCCCCGCGACGGCACGCCGGCCGAGGGCTATCGGCTCGCGCACGTGCAGGCCGCGGCCATCGAGGCCGGCATCTCCCAGCAGTTTGTCGCCCTCGCCCTCGCCGAGCTGGGTGGCGCGCAGCGCGGCGGCACGGCCGGGACGGCGCTCTCGCCCGCCCCCATCGGCGGGTGGCAGGAGCGGCGCGCCACGCAGCTCCTCGGCACCGCCGAGCGCAGCTGCGCAGCCACGCGTGTCATCCCGGCCCCACCATCACGCGTCCTCCAGGCGCTCGGCCAGGTGCTGCAGCAGTCGCCCTTCGAGTTGGTGCTGGGCGGGACGGTCGGGGGACACCCGCTCGACGGCGGGGTCCTCGTCTTCGACCTTCCCGGCGCCGTCTCCACCCTCGGCGTCGCGAGTGGGCTCAACCTCACCTGGTACGGGACGCGATTGCAGCTGGAGGCGCGATCGCTGCAGGTCACGCTGCGTGAGGCGCCGGGGATCCCCGGATCAACCGAGGTCACCATGTACACCGACCTGCGCCCCGGGGTACGCCGCAACGTCAATGCGTCCGCATGGCTCTCCGGGACGCTGGGCGCGACCGGGGGCGGGCTGGCGGCGGCCATCGGCGCCAAGGCACTCGTGGCGTTGGGCGCGCTGGGGATCGCCCTCCCCGCGGTCGGCGCCGGCGCGGTGATCGCCGCCGGGACCATGGCCCTCTATCGGTCCTCGTATCGCGGCGCCGTCCGCCGGGCGGAGGACGAGATGGGACGCGCCCTCGATGCGGTCGCCGGGAGCCTGCGGGCCCTCGAGCTGTTCGGAGCGTCCGCTCCGCCGCAGCGCCCGCTCCGCATCGGAGGACTTCGCGGCACCGACTGACCGGGGCCCGCCCCCGCGCGCCGCATCGTTGCGCCTGCAACCCGCCAACCGTCCTTCACGGAGCAGAACGACTCTCCACTTCTCCGCCGGATGACGAGCATCGCTCCCCCCACACTCGCGCACGCGCCCGCGTCACCGACGACGACGCAACGCCTGTGGGAGGCCCCGGAGCAGTACCTGCTGGACGCGGGACGCGAAGGGGAGCTGATCATCGCGCGGGTGCGCGTGGCGCTGACGGCAGTGCTCATGCTGATCCCGCTGCTGAACGTCGCCTTCGCCTCCCTGCAGGAGCGCCGGCATCACCTGCTGGGACTCAACTTCAACTCGCCGTTTTCAGTCCTGGCCTCGATCCCTCTGATGGTCTCGCGCGACCGCCGGCAACCGTGGCTCCCGATGGCCACGTCGTGCTTCGACGTGACGCTCATCACGACGGCGCAGGTCATCTTCGCCCTGCAGACCGATCCGCAGGTCGTGGTCAACAGCAAGGTCACCTTCGAGACCTACTTCATCGCCCTCACCGCCACCTGCCTGCGCTACGACAAGCGGGTCGCGCTCGGCGCCGGCGTGCTGGCGATGGTGCAGTTCCTGGCGACGATCGCCTGGGTGGCCAACAGCTTCCCGCTCGACATCGTGGGCGGGGCCAGCATCTACGGGCGCTTCCAGTGGGCCGACCAGTTCTCGCGCGTCATCCTGCTGGGCTGTGCCACCACGCTCAACGTCTTCATCGTCGACGGCATCCAGCAGCAACGCAAGCTGTCGAATGCCGACGCCCTCACCGGCGTCTTCAACCGCCGCTTCTTCGACGACTACCTCAAGAGCGAGGTGGCCCGTGCCGCCCGCGCGTCGCGCCCGCTGGCGGTGGCGATGATCGACGTCGACCTCTTCAAGCAGTTCAACGACCGCTTCGCACGGGGCCCGACCAGGCGCTGTAGCGGTCGCACGCGCTGCAGCTCGCGGTGCGTCGCAGCGACCTCGTGGCGCGCTACGGGGGGGAGGAGTTCGTCGTGATCCTGCACGACACCACCGCCGAGCAGGCGCTCGAACGCCTGGAGCAGATGCGGCACCTCGTGTCGCGCGAGGACGTCCTCCCCGACCGCGCGGAGCCGACGCGCATGACGGTGAGCATCGGGGTCGCCGACCGTCCGCACGATGGGGAGACGGCGCTCGACATCGTGGCCGAAGCCGACCGTCGCCTCTTTGCGGCCAAGGAAGCCGGGCGCAATCGCGTGGTGGGTCCGCCGCGTTCGGCCCCGGCGTTGGCCCGTGGCGCCTAGCGCCTAACGTCAACCTGGGGGGTCATCCCCAGCGACGCGCCGCGAATCCCGCGCACCATCCCACCGCCGCCGCGATCGCCGCCCCCCCAAGGATTCCCACGAAGATCTGCGACTTGAGGTTCTTCATCGTCGCCGGCTTCCCCGGCCCCAGTGCCCACGAGATCCCCCAGCCTAACGTCGACTCGGCCACCCCCACCCACGCCGCCGCCATCGCGGGCTGCGCCGTGGGTGACGACAAGGCGGTGAACCAGCCGACGGCGACGTAGATCGCCACCGACCCGACCATCGACCATTTGTAGGGGAACTTGAGCCACCTCGCGGCCGCGGCCGAGAGGGTATCGAGGGCCAGGATCCCGGCGATGCCGCCGAAGAGGATGGTGTTGGCTGGGGACATGGACTGGGATGGTGCGAGGGCCGCCCCCGCGAATCGCCGCAGGCGCACGGCGGGGGCCCCGCCATCCTGCATCACATCACCGGCTCCCGCTACCCCCCGCCTCCCGCACCTCGCGTCGGCGGAGCCCCGGCAGCGGCACGGCCGGGCGGTCGGAGCTGTGCGCCCGCACACCCTCACGGCGACATGTGCCGCCACACGCCGGTGTGCGCTACGTCGCTTTGCGGCGACTCCGGGGGCGCTATCGTTGCGGGTCGTGACCCATCGCCGGGGCGATCGGTCCCTTGGAGACGCGCCTCACACGCCAACTGCCGATGGACGAACTGGACAACCGAGACGAGGAGTCGTCCGACTGCACTCCTACGCACCGACGCCCCTGACGGAGCGCCCCGTTCCGCCGTCGCGCCGCGCCTTCTCGGCACCTCGGCGCCGCGATGCCGCCGGCGCGGTAGGGCGACGGTCGTCGCACCCCGCCGAGGGGGAGGCGCAGGGGCGCGCGCCCCTACGGTGCGCTTCATCGACCGGCTGGGGCAGCGTGCCGAGTGGAAGGACCTCGACTTGCGGCTGCTACGGCGCATCACGCTCGGCATGACTGCTAGCGACGTCACGGCGGTCAAGGCGATCGGCTTCGACCGTTACCTGGAGGAGCAGCTCACGCCGTCCAGCATCGACGACACCGCCTGCGACACGCGCATCGCCACGCGCTACCCGCAGTTCGCCTACTCGCAGGCCACGCTCCTGGCCAAGGAGTCGGTCTTCTGGAACGAGGTGGTGGCCCCGGTGCAGCGGGCCATCGTCGAGCGGGGGGCCTTCTCGAAGCGTCAGCTGCAAGAGCGGATGACCGAGTTCTGGACCGACCACTTCAACATCGCCAATTCCCCGCCCCGGCTGGTCGACTACCGCGACGTGATCCGGCAGCACGCGTTAGGCAACTTCGGCGACATGGTGCGCGCCAGCATGCGCTCCCCGGCGATGCTCATCTACCTCGACCAGGTGTGGAGCACCAAGTGGGGGGTCAACGAGAACTACGCGCGCGAGCTGATGGAGCTGCACACCGTGGGGTGGAACGGGGGCTACACGCAGCAGGACGTGCACGAACTCGCCCGCGTCCTCACCGGCTGGACCATCGACGGTAACCGCAACTTCTTGTATCGCGCCGACTATCACGACTTCGGCGCCAAGACGGTCATGGGGGTCGACTTCCCGGCGCGTCCGCAGGCGGGGGGGACGGCGGGGATGGACGAGGCGATGACGTTCGCCGAGTTCCTCATCAACCATCCGGCGACCGCGCGCCACATCGCCACCAAGCTGCTGCGCTGGTTCATTCGTCCCGACCCGACCAACACGCAGATCAACGCCGTCGCGGCCGCGTACACCGCGACCGGAGGCGACATCAAGGCGATGCTGCGCGCCGTGCTCACGCGCAACAACCTGGCAAACGCCCCGGCCAAGCTGAAGCGTCCGTTCCACTACTACGTCTCGGCGCTGCGCACCACCGGGGTGACGGTCGATCCGTGGAGCGACTGGAACAACTCGGAGGGGGGAGGGGCGCCTCTGGGACCTGGCGCACCAGATCTTCGCCTGGCAGACCCCCGACGGCTATCCCGACCGCGCCGAGTACTGGGCGGGGCTGATGGTCAACCGCTGGAATGCCATGTCGTCGGTGGTGGGCAACTGGGGACAGCCGGGGCAGTATCCGCGCTCTCCCCGCGGTTCCATGGATGGGGCCGACGACCGCGGGGTCGTGGCCGAGATCAACCGGCGCATGTTCGGCGGCGAGATGACCATGTCGCTGTCCACCGAACTCACGCGCTGGCTGCAGGTGAACCCAACGTCCAATAGCCGAGTGCAGCAGGCCGTGTACTACGCCGCCTGCTCCCCCGATTTCCAGTATTACTGAGCCCAGGGACATGACCGATCCACACGACGAGTGCGGCTGTCAGGAGTACCGCGAGCTGTCGCGACGCGGCTTCGTGACCGCCGGGTTGAACGTCATGGCCCTCGCCCTCCCCTCGGGGATGCCGGGGTGGCTCCCGGAGGTGCGCTGGGCGCAGTCTGCCAACAGCTCGCGCGACGTGATCGTCTCGATCTTCATGCGCGGCGACGCCGACGGGCTCTCGCTCGTCGCCCCGTTCGGCGACGCCGCGTACTACTGCGGGCGCCCGACCATCGCCATCCTCGCCCCGACGCCGCCTCGCAGCAGCGGGGATCGCCCTCGACAACTTCTTCATGTTGCCGCAGGGGATGGCGGGGCTGCGGCCAGCCTACCTGGCCAACCAGCTCCTCATCGTGCACGCGACGGGGCAGTCGGCGACCAACTCACGCTCGCACTTCGAGGCCGAGCGCTACCTCGAGGCCGGGAAGCCGGCCGACTACGGGATCGCCACCGGGTGGCTGGCGCGGCACCTGCTCACCTCGGCGCCGCTGAAGCCGACGGCGCCACTGCGCGGGATCTCGTTAGGGTGGGGGGGGACGCGCCTCACGCTCACCGGGGCCCCCAAGACGCTCCCCATTCCGCAGCCGGAGAACTACCGACACTACGCGCCTGACGACAGCGTCTGGATCGCATGTTCGCCGGCGGTTGGCCCCGGTGCGCGACTCGGCGGAGGGATGCGCTGCGCACAGTGAACCTGCTCAAGGCGATCGGCTTCTCGCAGTACGTCCCCGCCAACGGCGCGGTCTATCCGCAGACCGATTTCGGGAAGGGGCTGCGGGCGCTGGCGGCGATCATCAAGGGCGATGCCGGGCTCGAGGCGGCGCACCTGGACATCGGCGGATGGGACACGCACGCCAACCAGGGGCCGACGTCGGGGACGATGCACACCCTGATGCAGGACTTCTCCAACTCGCTCGGCGCCTTCTGGGCCGACGTGATGCAGGGGGCCGGCAGCCACAACGTGACGGTGGTCGTCTTCTCCGAGTTCGGGCGCAACGCGCGCGAGAACGGGTCGCAGGGAACCGACCACGGGCGGGCCAGCGTCGCCTTCTTCATGGGCCAGGGGATTGCCGGCGGTCGCGTGATGGCGCAGTGGCCCGGGTTGCAGCGCGCCCAGCTCGAGGACGGGCAGGACCTGCGCGTCACCATCGACCATCGCGACCTGCTCGCCGAGATCGTGAAGTACCGGCTGGGGAACCCCAACCTCACGACGATCTTCCCCGGCTACGTCCCGGTGGAGCGCGGGATCACCACCACGGGGGCCGCCGCGCCGGCCAGCGCCCTCCCGCGCCGCCGGAGCCTGCTGCGCCAGGGGCCGGGCGCCTGATGCACCTGCCGGACTTCCTCTCCATCGTTTGTCACCACGCCGGCGCGCGCGCCGGAGGACTCGCTTGATGCCTCGTCCGCCGTTTCTCCCCGTGCTGCGTTCGCTCCTCGTCGCGGCCATCGTTGCCGCCTGCCAGGGCCCCGCGGGCGGCGATGGGCCCGGCGGGCCCCGCAGGACCTGCCGGCCCTGCAGGGCCGACCGGGACGACGGGTCCCACAGGGGCCCCCGGGCCCACCGGCGCCACCGGGCCGCAGGGGCCGGCAGGTGCAACCGGCCCCGCAGGCCCCGCCGGGCCGCAGGGACCTGCCGGGCCGACCGCCAACCGCATGCAGGCCACCGGACGCTTCGACGCGTCGGGAACCTTCACCATGCCGTTGCCCGCGAGCGCCGTGGCCAACAACACGCTGCCGTTCATCGCCTGCTACGTGAGCACCAACCAGCAGACCTGGATCTCGGTGGCGCAGGTCCCGGTCTCGGCGAGCGACACCTACTGCGGCGTCACCGGGATCGGAACACCGAACCCCGGGATCACCATCATCAACGGGATCGAGGGCGACTACTACTACATCCTCGCCGTATGGTGAGGTCGAGCGCGGCGATGCGTCGCCTGCGCGCCGTCTGGCGCAGCGCGCTCGTCGTCGCGCTCGTCGTGGCCCTTTCCGGCTGCGGGGGCGACGAGAAGGCCGTCGTCCCCGTGACGCCGCCAGTCGTGATCACCACCAGCGCCGCGCTCCCGCAAGCGACGGTTGGTGTGCCGTACGACGTCTCCCTGGCCGCGACCGGGGGGACGGGGACGTACAGCTGGGAGCTGATGGGCGGGACGCTCCCCGACAGTCTCACGCTCACGGCGGCGGGGCGACTGTCGGGGATGCCGTTGCAGGTGGCGACGCAGTCGCTGTCGGTGAAGGTGAGCAGTGGCTCGGTGACGAGTACGACCGGTTTCACCCTCACCGTCGTCCCGCCCCCGTTGGCCATCACCACGACGGCGCTCTCCGATGCGACGTTAGGCGTGTCCTACAACGCGTTCCTCGACGTGAGCGGCGGGAGCGGCCCGGTGACCTGGTCGCTGGCAAGCGGCGCGCTCCCCGCCGGGCTCTCGCTGATGACCAGCGGCGTGATTCTGGGGAACCCGACCGCGCTGGGCGACGCGACCATTCGTGTGCGCGCCGAGCGCGGCCCATTGAGCGCCGAACGTGGCTACACGCTGCGCGTGCTGCCGCCCATTCTGCGCATCGTGACCGCGGCGCTCCCCAACGCGAAGGTCGGGGAGCGCTACACCGTGCAGCTGCAGGCTGCGGGGGGCGTGGGAGGCAACGCCTGGTCGATCGACAGCGGCGCGCCGCTCCCCGCCGGACTCTCGCTGTCCCCTGCCGGTCTCGTGGACGGTACACCGACAGCGGCCGGTACCACGTCCGTCGCCATCACCGTGCGCAGCGGGACGCAGCGGGTCACCGCCGCGCTCTCACTCACCGTCGACCCGGCCGGCTTTCCCTCGTCCGTGCTCGTGACGATGCCCGGCAACGTCTTCGTCCCCCTGCTCGTGCAGCTCGCGCGCGGCGGGACGGTGACGTGGCGGTTCGGCGCGACGCCGCACAACGTGATCTTCGGCGTTTCGGCGGGGGCCCCTGCCGACATCAACATCACCAACGACCAGGATGTCTCGCGCACCTTTCCGACGTTGGGGACCTTTCGCTACGACTGCACCATCCACCCCGGGATGAGCGGGGTGGTGGAGGTGAAGCCGTAGCACCGGCTGATCGGCTACCGCGGAGGCAAGCAACGGGCGCACTCTGACGCCGATCTGACGCGCCGCGCCATGTTGCACATCAGGCGAGTGCTGCTTGCGCGCCTCGCCGTCAGGGCGAATGCTCCGCCTCGTGCCAGACGTCCACTCAACGTCGCCGCGGCTTCCGTTGCTCCTTCGCACACTCGGCACGGTCGAACTGCGGAACGGGGAGGCCGGTACGCCGGCCCCGGTGCTCGGCTTGGGCAAGCCGCTCGCCCTCCTGATCTACCTCTCGGCGGCCCCGGGGCGTTCGGCGTCGCGCTCCCTCCTGATCTCGCTGCTCTGGTCGGACCTGGAGACCGACGCGGCCAAGCACGCGCTGCGGCAAACGCTCTGGTACCTGCGGCGGAAGACGGGGCGCGACGTGATTGCCGCCGCGGGCGACACCCTCCAGCTCCTCCCCGAAGTGGAGGTCGACCGCGACCTCCTGCTCGCCGCCTCGGCGGAGGGACGCCACGAAGAGGTGGTGTCGCGATATGTGGGGCCGTTCGTCCCCGAGTTCGCCACCCCCGGGGGGAGCGGATTCGAGGAATGGTGCGCGCTGGAGCGCCGGCGCCTGCTGCAGGTCTTTCGGCACGCCGCCGAGTCGATCATCGCCGCCGAGCTGTCGCGGGGGCACGCGCGTGCCGCGCTCGACCTGGCGCGTCGCCTGCGCGACCAGGATCGGTACGATGAGGGAGGGTGGCGCCTCCTGCTCGAGGTGTGCGCGTCCGCCAACGACGCACTCGCCACGCGTGCCGAGGCCGAAGCGTTGGTGCAGCTGGCGGAGCGCGAGGAGCTGCAGCTCGAGCCGGCGACGCGGGCGTTGCTGCGCGTGGCCCGCGCCTCGGGAGCGGACAATGGCAAGGGGACGGCGAGTGGCACCCGCGCGCTGCAGTCGGACGCCCTGGTGGGGCGCGAGCAGGCGTTCGCGCAGCTCCTGGGGGCATGGGAGCAGGTGCGCGCGGGGGCGATCCGGCGCGTGCACGTCACCGCGCGCGCCGGCCTGGGCAAGACGCGCCTCCTGCGCGATTTCGAGGCCCGCCTTCGTGCCATGCGCGGGCGCGTCGTCTCGGTGGGCGGGACGTACGGCGGACGCGACATGTCGTTCGGCGTGGCCGGCGATCTGGCCGCCGCGCTCGCCCAGCTGCCTGGCAAACGAGCGATTGCGCCGGCGTCTGCCGCGACGCTCATCGGCCTCAACCCGTCGCTCTCCACCTACTTCGACGATGCCCCCCGCATCGCCACCCCCGACGACGCGCTGCGGGAGCGCTCGCTGGCCATCCGCGAGCTGGCGACCGCGGTAGCCTTCGAACACCCGGTGGCGATCCTCATCGACGACCTGCACTGGGTCGACGATGCGTCGGCGGCGCTGATCGGGGCACTGGCCGATGGACTGCGCGACGTGCGCATCCTCCTGGTCACCACTGGGCGGAAGGAGGCGCGACAGGTCGCGGTCGCATCGCACGCGGAGACGGTGCACGTCACGCTCGACCCGCTGACGGCGCCGCAGGTGGAGGAACTCGTCCTCGGGATCGCCGCGCTCCCGGCCGAGCCGTGGGCCGCCGAATTCTCCGTGGAACTCTGGCGCGCCGCTCGCGGGTCCCCGTTGCTCGCGCTCGAGACGTTGCAGCTGATGGAGGATCGTGGCGAGCTGCGACGGGCCGACGGAGGCTGGTGCGCCGATCATCCCGAGGCGCTGCTCGCCGAGCTGCGCGCCGGCGACGCCCTGCGCGGGCGACTGGAGGACATGGAACGGACCGACCGGTGGCTCCTGACGCTGTTGGCTGCCGCCGGTGCCCCCGTCGAGGACGAGACGCTGGTGGAAGCGAGCGAGCGCCCATCGACCGAAGTCCTCGCGCGGCTGCGTGCCCTCGAAACGCGGGCGCTGGCGGTGCGCTCGGGCGACGGCTGGCAGGTCGCTCACGACGAGATTGCCGACGAGATCGTGCGCGTCGCATCGGCCGACGGCCTGGCGCTCGCCTCGGCGCGGCTCGGTCGGGCCATGCTCGCCACGGGGGCGTGGGACGAGCGTCGCGCCCGCCGTGGCGCGCGCCTGCTCCGGTCCAGCGGCGACGACGCGGCACGCGGCGAACTCTTTCGACGGTTCGCCGCGCAGCGCTTCGCGCTCGGGGATCGCCGCGGGCTCGATGCCCTCGCCGCCGACCTGTTCGGCCCGTCCATCCGTGACGGCGAACTGCGCGCCATCCGGCGGTCGGCGCCGTTGAGCTGGCGCGTCGGCCTCATGACCCCGATGCGCCAGGCGCTCGCGGCCGCCGCCGCAGTCGCGCTGTTGATCGTTGGCGCGCTCGTTATCACGCGTGATGAGGCCCTGCCTCCCCCCGACGCCGTGCTGGGGCTGGCGCTCGTCGACAGCGCCGGTCGCGTCACCTTCCAGCAGGTGGAGCTGCGTGAGGATGCGTGGAGCCCGTTGCAGCCGCTGGCCACCGCGGCATGGGACGGCATGGAGAGCTTCACGCTCGCGTCGACGAATGCCTTCGAGGTGGCGCTCCACCCCAACCAACGACAGCTGGTCACGAGCGAATCGACCGAAGAGCCCGGAGGCATCGACCTCTTCGTGCGTGAACGCGGCGCCCCGGCGAAACGCCTGCTGTCGGCCGGCGGCGACGACGGGACGGCACGCATCTCGCCCGACGGGTCGCGCCTCGTCTTCGCCACGTCGCGCTGGGACTCGTTGATGCACTACGACCTCGCGCTCTCCCCCATGTCCGGCGGCCCGGTCACTCCACTGACCTCGGGGCCCTCCACAGATCACAACGCCGTGTGGAGTCCGAGCGCCACACAGATCGCCTTCAGCCGACACAACTGGGGGGTCGTCCCCAACGAGTTGTGCGTGGTGCAGCTGGAGGGCACGCGCACCGTCGCCTGCCGTCACGTCGACGACGCCGACGAGGCGTTCCCCACCGCGTGGATCGACGAGGATCGCATCCTGGCGGTCGTCTTCAAGGAGAACCGCAGGCGCCTCGTGGCCCTGCAATGGTCGACCGGCGAGACGATCGCCATCACGGACGGACCGGCCAGTTCGTATCACGTGAGCCCGGATGCGCACTGGGCGTACTGCGTGTGCGCGGTCGCGGCCGACGGACGGCAACGTCCCGCCGTCTTTCCCCTGCTCTCTCCGTCCTTCGTGCGAGCGCTGCAGCTGCCGGAGGCGCTCGCTTCGGCCTCCGTTCACCCGTTCTGGATCTCAAGCGAGGCCTCCGTTGGCGCCGCACGCCTGCGCATCCAGGGACCGTCGCGCGTTCCCGTTGGCGTACCGTCTCGACTGCGCGCCACCCTCACCGACGCGCACGATCGCGAGATCCGCTACCCGGGCTCCGTGCGGTGGACGCTCGCCGATCCCAGCGCCGGGACGATCGATTCCATCAGCGGACTGCTCATGCTCAACGGACGCGCACCACAGGCGGTGGTGCGCGCGGCCTCGGGACGGTCGGCACGCGACTCGCTGCTGATACGGGTCGCTCCCGCCACCGCGCAGCCACGATTCGTCGAAGAGTGGACCGACACGTCGATGTCGCGCTGGTCCCCATTCGGACGTCCTTCGCCCTCCACCGGACGCGCCGCCGACGGCTCGGCGGTCATGCGCAACAATGGCGAAGGCTCGTTCGAGAGCGGGGCGTTGTCGCGGGACGAATTCGATCCGTCACTGGGCCTCGCCGTCGATCTGCGGGTCTCCACCAGGGTCACGATGTCGCAATGGCAAGCCATGCAACTCGGCGTGTTCTCGGGACTCGATGTGGCGCGGTACGAGCGCGCCAAGGATCGCAACGTCTCACCGTTCGTCCCACCGCAGGCACTGCTGTGCAACGTCGGCTATCCGATCGAAGGGATGCGCCTCGGGGATCTCCCGATCTTCACGCTCACGTCGCATGAGACGGTGCGGGTACCGATCCCCAACCGTTCGTTGCTGCGCGGCGCCTGGTACACGATCCGGCTGCAGTACCTGCCGGACGGTCGCTGCGCGCTCGCCATCGATGGGGTCCCGCTGGCGATCACCGCGAGCGGGCGGCAGACGCCGGGGCGCGCCCGTGTGCGTGTCTCCGGCAACATGTACCAGACCGAGATGCTGGCGGGACGCCTCCAGGTCTTCGAAGGCGTCCCCGCCGACATCGATTGGTCCAAGGCGCAGCTGATGCAGCGCTGACCACGGGGGACGACGCGCGGCGCGCCGCCTAACGCTTGACCCGCACGCCCTTCACCGGTGCCGGTGCCGTCATGTCGCCCACGGCCTCCATGCCGGGAATCTCGCGCGCCATCGTCCCGGTCAAGGCGTCGCCGCTCGCGCGCAGCACCCACGTGAGGAACATGTCGCGTGTCTGCTCTTCCCCGTTCATGTTGAACGTGGCCTTCTGCTTCTGCACGAAGACTGCCGAGTCGCCGGCGATGCGACCGCCGAAGGTGGCGGGGGGCGGGATCGTTCCATCGGGGCGCGCCCCGGGGGCCAGCGTCGCGAGGAGCGAGTCGCCCGACTGGGCGACCTCGAACTTGGCCTCGCCCATGATCGGCGACACGACTCCGTTCTCGACTCGGCGCCCGCGCTCGTAGGAGAGGGTCCACGCGCCAACGAGCGCGGAGGCGCCCTGCGCCTGTGACGGGACGGCGGAAACAGCGGGGGCGATCACGGCCGCGGCGATGAGGGCGGCCCGAACGAGTGGCGTCATGGATGAAGGCTCCGAAAGGTTGAAGGGATCGACGTCGGAGGTTCGACACGTGTAGGCCCGGGAGGGTTTCCACCCCGCACCGGCGCTACCTTTCCCGGGAACCAGTCGCCACGGCGCACACGAGAGCCGATCCGCACATGTCGCGCGCATTCCTGAGAGACGACGCGGAAGGGGAGATGCCCCGCCGCCACTACGACCTCCCCGAGCGGGACGACCCGGGCTACGACCGCGCCGCGGCGCGCGCCCTGCTCGAGGCCGCGCGCGTCAACGAGACGCAGCTCGCCGAGCGGGCCACCGGCTACCTGTGGGGCGAGCCGACATTGCGTGCGTATGTCGAGGAGATCCTCGTCGAGGCCGAGAAGGCCAAGGACGACCGGCTGGAGCAGGTGGCGCGGCGCTACCTGCGCTGACCGAGCCGAGCGATCTCGCGATCGTGCAGGCGTGAGAGCAGCAGCAACGAGCTGCTCGCCCCCAGCAGCGCGTACCACATGTCCGACTGCGTGTCCCACACGTAGCCCTGCGTCCCGAGGAACTCCTCGGCCCCCTGCCCCAGCGCCAGCGCCGCCCCCCACTCCACCAGTTCGTAGCAGGCGCTGATCGCCATGGCGATCGAGATGCAGATGAAGGTCAGCATCTTCTTCCCCCGCACGTAGCCACCGCGCGACAGCACTTCGCGCGCGACCAGCACCGGGATGAAGCCCTGCGCGAAGTGCCCGATCTTGTCATAGGGATTGCGGTCGATCCCCAGCACCTCCTGCATCCAGAAGCCGAAGGGGACGCGCGCATACGTATATGCCCCGCCCACCAGCAGGATCACGCTGTGCACGAAGATCATCGCGTAGAGCAGTCGCGTCAGCGGAAAGCGGCGGTACGAGTACGCCATGACCGGGACGGCGATGAAGATCGGCGCCACCTCCATGAGCCAGGTACTGCGCTCGTACGGCGCAATCCCCGACCAGGCGAGCAGGATGGCGAGCACCACGCCGAGCGTGATGACGAGCGTGCGATCGGTCATGAGGGGCGTTGCGGCTGAGGGGGCTCGGGCGACGGCCCACGGAAGTTGGTGGCGCGCCACGTGCGAGGCTAGTTGATTTCTCCGCATGACCGCCTCACCTCGCCACACGACAGTGCTCAAGGCCGTCCTCTGGGACGTGGACGGCACCATCGCCGAGACCGAACGCGATGGGCATCGCGTCGCCTTCAACGAGGCGTTCGAGGCGCACGGCATTCCGTGGCGCTGGAGCGTGGAGCACTACGGTGAGTTGCTGGTAGTCGCCGGCGGTCGCGAACGCCTGTTGCACGACATGGCGTCGCGCCCCGATGCGCCTGCCGACCTCGCGGAGCGTGAGGCGCTCGCGCGCACCCTGCACGCGGCCAAGAACGTCGCCTATGCGGCGCGGCTCGCCCAGGGTGGGATCTCGTTTCGCCCCGGTGTGCGCCCCCTGCTCGAGGAGTGTCGCGCCCGCGGCGTGCCGATGGCGATCACCACGACCACCAGTCGTGCCAACATCGACGCGCTCTTCTCGCAGCACCTGGGCGCCGCGTGGCGCGACTGGTTCGCCGTCGTCCTCGGCGGCGAGGACGTGACGCAAAAGAAGCCCGACCCCGAGGTGTACCAGCGCGCCTTGCAGCTGCTGGGGGTGGAGGCGCACGAGGCGGTCGCCATCGAGGATTCCCCGGCCGGCGTCGCGTCGGCACGAGGGGCGGGGGTGCCGGTGGTCGTGGCGCGCAGCATCTACTTCGCGGACACGCCGATCGAAGGGGCGACCGCCGTTGGCCCCGGGTTGCACACGCGCCGCGGATGGACGCCGGCGCTCGTGCCGGACGGCGACGCGTCCGACGGTGACGGACCGGTCACGCTGGACGACCTCGCGCGGTGGTGCACGACGACGCGCTAGCCCGTCGTCTCCCTAACCTTCCGCAGCGACCCGCCCGCCTGATCCCCGCGGTACCAGGCGAGGGAGCGCGGCCCCGGTGACGAGCCCCAGCACGACGCCTCCTGCCGCCACGATCACAAGGAAGAGCAGCGCACCGGCAATCCCGCGCGCCGACGTTGTGCCCGTGAGCGCATCGGCCGCGCGCGCCGCCGTACCGGCGAGCGTCCAGCCGAGGGCACTCGCCGCGAGCCACCACGCGGTGCCGCGCACCCGCGCGCGAAGGAGCAGCGCCTGCCACGCGCCCACGATCACCCCGCCGATCGTGACGCACCACTGCAGCGAGTAGCGCAGCTCCCACTCCCGAAGGGCGGCGATATCGGCGACGAGGAAGGGGAGCGCGAGTCCCACCCCCGAGGCCACCACCCACGGCCACGCGTCACCAAGCACGGGGCGCATCGCTCGCCCCTGCAGCAGCCCCACCGCGCTCCCCATCCCCAGGCCGACGAGCACCTGTGCCCCCCCGATCTCGATCGCCTCACCAACGAGCGCCAACACGAGGATGCAGGGGACGCCGAGCAGCCAACCTAACGACGTGGCCCGCAGCCAGCCGCGCATGGCGATCGGCACACGGTCGGGCGACGGCTGGGTGCCGGTCATGCGCCCGGCGATGCCGGGGCGGCGACGAGCGCGCCATCGGGGGAGAGTCGCACACGCTTCCCTCCCCTGAGTGCCACCCCTCGGTACGTCACGTCGCGCGCCACCCGGCACGACTGCAACTTGCCGTTGTGGTGCAGCATGACCTGCGTCGACCCGGACAGTTCGCTGATGAACGCCCCGGCCTTGCACGGGATGGTGTCGATGGTCGCCTCGCGCGAGAGATAGCAGAGCGCGAGCCGACCGTCCGGATGAAATCGCACCGCCCACCCCTTGTAGCCGGTCCCCTTGCAGGGAATGCCTTGCAGCTGGGCGTCGCGCAGCAACCATGCGCCGTCGAGGATGCCTTCAGGCGTGAGGCGAATCCAGCTCCCCTTGGCCAGCAGGTTCCCCTCGACGAGCGAGTCGGCCGCGAGCGGGCATTCCTCCAGCGTGCCGTTGGCGTGCAGTGCAGCGTAGGCGCGACCGGTGGGACCGCAACGAATCCCGGCGACGACGGTGTCGCGGCTCAGGCGAATGCGCGTCGGGGCGGGCGACTGCCCACGCGCCAGTGTGGTGAATGACAGTGCCGCAACGGTCGCCAGCAGACAGTGGTATCGCATCGAGGATCTCACGCCGAGTCGTCGCATGCCCGTGAATGGCGCATTCTACCTCTGCTACGCGACACTCGACATCCGTGTTTCGCCGCGCCACCAGGGAGAAAAGCCGCCGCGCTGCACAAGCATTCTGGATCACGCGTCCGCGCGCGAGCTCGAGACGGACGAACCGCCTCAGGACTCCGGCCGGAGGTTGAGGAAGGCGGCGATGAGGTCGGCGGTCTCAATCCATTCGCGTGTCTCGCGCGCGAGCAGCTTTCGCCCCACGGGGGTGAGCGTGTAGTACTTCGCACGCCGGTTGTTCTCCGACGGACGCCACTCGGCGGCGATCGCCCCTTCCTGCTCCATCTTGAGCAAGGCGGGATAGAGCGTGCCGTAGTTGAGGGCGAGGCGGTTCCTGCTCGTCTCTTCGATGCGGCGCGCGATGCCGTATCCATGCAGCGGTCCCAGGACGTCGAGCGTCCTGAGGATCATGAGGGCGAGGGTCCCCTGCTTAATGTCGAGTTTCTCCGGCATGCATCGTCCTATTGGATGCCAAGATGACGGTAGCGGGGAGCCGGCGAGCACGCAACGGTGACGCGGCGCGCCGTCGCGATGGTTCGTTAGTCGACGCTGACGACCCACCACGCCCTCATCTGCCACGATCACTTGCGCCCCATGCGCTCCAGCAACTCGCCCAGTCGCCGAATCTCCGCGCCATAGCGGCTCCAGTCGCCTTCGCGTTGCGCCTCGATCGCCGCCTGGTAGCGGCGCCGAGCCTCCACCACGAGGCTCTGCAGTTCGGCGCTCGCGGCGCCGACCACGGTGTCGGCCCCTGCGGCGGGGCGCTGCGCCACGGCACCGGTCACCGGCACTGCCTGCGTGATAGGCGCATCGCCCCCGCCGGCAAAGAGCGCCTGGAGCGCCAGCTCCAGCGTCTCGCGCATCACCACCTGATTCTCGTAGGCCACCAGCACGCGCTTGAGCTCGGGGATGCGGCCCCCCTCGGCCTGGAGGTAGAGCGGCTGCACGTACAGAAGCGCGTGATCGATCGGGATAACGAGAAGGTCGCCGCGAATGACCTCCGACCCGCGCTGGTCCCAGAGCGAGACCTGCCGTGCGATCTCGGTGTCCTGGTTGATGCGGTTTTCGATCTGCCTAGGGCCGAATACGAGCGATTGGCGCGGGAACTTGTAGACGCGCAGCTTCCCGTACTCCGCGCCGTCGTTGCGGGCGACCATCCATGCCGCGAGGTTGTCCTTCCCGCGCGGCGTGAACGGCGCCATGTAGATGAACTCCGCCTCGGGCTCGTCAGGCAGGCGCATGATGATGTGCCGCATGAAGGGGACCGCCTCATCGGGGCGCGTCACCACCGGCACCTGCCACTGGTCTTCCCGATGGTAGAACTCCTCGGGCTTGTCCATGTGATACGTCGAGTACAGGGCGGTCTGGGCGCGAAACATGTCGTCGGGATAGCGCACGTGCGCGCGCAGGTCCTTCGCCATGCTGTCGATGGGGACGAAGATCCCCGGGAAGACCTTGGCCCAGGTGCGCACCAACGGATCGTTGGGGGCGCTGACGTAGGCGGTGACCGTCCCGTCGTACGCGTCGATCACGACCTTCACGCTGTTGCGCATGTAGGTCACGCCGTCCGGCGACCGAAACGAGTAGGGATAGCGGGATGAGGTCGTGTAGGCGTCCTGGATCCACTTGAGCGTTCCATCGTCGGCGACCACGAGATAGGGATCGCGGTCGAGCTTGAGGAAGGGGAGCGCCTTGCGGATGCGCGTGACGATGTTGCGGTTGTACAGGACGCGGCTCTCACTGGTGATGTCGCCCGAGAGCAGGACCTTCGAGTTGCCGAAGTGGAGGGCGAGGAGCATGCGCCGGAAGATGTTTCCGACCGGGACGCCGCCCTTGCCGGCATAGGCGGTGTAGATGTTGGCCTCCCCTGCGGGGTAGTCGAACTCCTTCTGGCGCGTCCCCACGAAGACGAAATCCTGGGCCAGCTCGCCGTAGTAGATCTGCGGGCGCGAGACCTTGAGCGACCCGGTCGTCGCCGGCGGCAGGTCCTGGATGAGGAGGACGGGGAGCCCCTGTGTGGTGACCTGGTTGACGGGGCTCATCGTGAGCCCCATGCCATGCGTGAAGGTCAGGTGCTCGTTGATGAACGTGCGCGTGGGCAGCGACTGGGCGTTGAGCTCGCGCGGCGAGAGGAGGACCTGGCGGTACTTGCCATCGATCCAGTACCGATCGTCGTCGACCGACACGAAGTCGTAGTACGTGCGGATCTCCTGCAGCTGCCCAAAGGTGCGCAGCAGCGGCGCGCGATCCCACAGCCGCACGTTCTCGATGGTGGCCGCGTTGGCGCGCAGCGAGGCGAGCGTGAGCGTCGGGACCCCCTCGAGGTCGCGCGACTGTACGCTGTCGATCCCCCACGCGCGTCGCGTGGCGGCGATGTGGCGCTCCAAGTAGGGGGTTTCGCGCGTGAGCTCCGTGGGGGCGACGACGAACTTCTGCATGATCGCCGGCACGATCCCGCGTCCCAGGATGGCTACCGACACGTAGCCGCCGACGGCGAGCACGCCGTACCACCCCAGCATCCGCCGCGCGCCGCCCACGAGCACGACCACCGCGGCGGCAAGGGCGGCGATTGCCGACACGCGGATGGCGGGGAGCGTCGCGTGCAGGTCGGTGTAGCTCGCCCCCACCAGCGGACCAGTCGTGGAGTACAGCAGCTCGGCGCTGTCCACGAACCAGAGGCGAAGCGCCGTCACCACGAAGGGGACCGCCAGGAGAATCGCCAGGTGCACGCCGGCCGACGGTTCGATGCGCAAGCGTCGCGGCGAGACGACCACGTCGCCCCGAAAGAAGTAGGTCGGAACGGTGGCGAGGAGGGAGACGAAGGCGAGCGTGCGGATCATCCCTAACGCGACCGAGAGCGCCGGGAGGGAGAAGACGTAGTAGCCGATGTCGCGTGAAAAGACGGGGTCGGCGACGTCGAACGGCGTGCGGTGCAGCCACTGGAGCAGCACCTGCCAGGTGGCGCTCACGCCCAGCCCGAAGACGATGCCGAAGAGGATGGAGATCGGTAGGCGCAGCCGACGCGTCGCCCCCGCCACATCGACGGGCGCCACGGCTTCGCCCATCCGCACCATGACCGGCTCGGGGACGACGCCCCGCTGCGCGATCGACAGGTTGAGGTACAACACCGCGCTCCCGACGGCGCCCGCCACGAGGAAGAGCAGCAGCCGCGTGGTGACGGTGCGGACGAAGACGACGTCGTAGCCGATCTCGCGGAACCACCAGAGATCGGCAAAGAAGCCGCTGGCGGCGGGAACGACGATGAACAGGAGGAAGGCGATCGCGACGGCGATCACCAGGGGAGCTCTGCCTCGACGCACGTGACACCTCAGGGTGTCGGGAGGACGGCGCGCCTGGGTGGGAGGAGCAATGGGCTGGGCGCAGCAACTGCCTTCAGCATCACCACCGGGCGCGGCAAGGACAAGGGCGCGCCGGATCGGCGAATCGCGCGCGGTCGCTTACTTCGTCTTGGTCGACCGCTTCGCCGCCGCTTTGGTCGTCTTGCCGGAGGTCTCCCGCGTCGCCGCGGCGGCCCCCTTGCTCGTCGCCATGTGACGAACCGACGCACGCACCAACTCCTCGAGCACACTCACATCCACGTCGCGCAGCGAGTTGAGGTAGAGGCACGATTTCCCGGTCTTGCACTTCCCCAGTCGCGCCATGAGTTCGCTGTAACGATCGAACCCCGGCATGATGTACAGGACGAGGTTCTGCTTGCGCGGGGAGAAGGCCACGAGCGGCCAGTCGCCTTCCTGCCCGCTGGCATACACGTAGTGGTAGCTCCCGAAGCCGACGATCGCGGTCCCCCACATCGCGGCCTTTTCGCCGGATGCGTGCTCCATGAGGCGCTTGACGGCGAGTGCATCGGCGCGCCGCTTCGGATCTTCGATGGCGGCGAGAAAGGCGGCGACGCTGGCGGTGGTGCGCGTGGTCTTGGGTTCAGCCATGCGTGATCATCGGGCGCGAGATCGCGAGACGCAAGGGGCGCGCGCTATGGCCTTGCCCGCAACGCCTCCGCGATCGCCCGTTCCACGAGCGGCGCCATCAGTCCATACCCCTTGTCGTTAGGGTGCACTCCGTCGCCAGCCAGGTCGGCGCGCATCCCCTGCCGCGCATCGGCCATCGCCGAGTGGTAGTCGAGGTACACCGCCCCGTGCGCGGCCGCGTACTGCTTCATCCACGCGTTCAACGCGACAATCTTCGGCGCCGGCTCGAGCCCCGGACGCCAGGGATAGTCGAAAACCGGGAGCACCGACGAAAGCACCACCGCAATTCCGTTCGCCTTCGCCAGCTCCGCCATCGAGGCCAGGTTGTCCTCGATCATCTCCAGCGTCGACGCCCCGGTGTTGCCGGCGATGTCGTTGGTCCCGGCGAGAATCACCACCACCGCCGGCTTGAGCGCGATCACGTCCTGCCTGAAGCGCACCAGCATCTGCGGCGTCGTCTGGCCACCGATCCCTCGGCCCACATAGGGCTTGCCGGGGAACATCGTGGGGAAGTAGCGCGCCCACCCCTCGGTGATCGAGTTCCCCATGAAGACCACGCGCTGCTCGCCAGCGGCGGGGGCGCCCAGGGCGGCGTTGTCGGCGCGGTAGCGGGCCAGGTTGGCCCAGTCGGCCCGCAGGCGTTCCTCGTCGGCGGTGCGCTTGGGGGAAGGCGACGGCTGCGACGACGCCTGGGCCGCGGACGAGTCGGGCGACAGAACGAGCAGGGCTCCGAGGGACAGGAGGAGAACACGAGAGGGTAGCATGCCTGGCGGGACGAGAGGCGACTGGGCCGGCGGAGCCGACGCGCTCCCCGGGCCCGAACCTGACACGCTCGGAGACCGTCAACAAGGGTCGAGGCGACCTCAGGGGCAGCACGCCTGCGCGGAAACAGGGAGGGCGAACCCAACCGGCTCGAATCCGCACCCATTCTGCCCCCCAGCCCCCCCGAAACCCCTCCCCTGAACCCCGCGCCCCCCTCCCCACGTAGTTTGCAGCACGCGACCACCCCATCCCCATGTTCTCGACCTGCATCTTCTGCAACAAACCGCTCGGCCGTAACGAATCGATCGAGACGTTTCCCGTCGGCGAACGCCTGGCGTTCGATCCGGCGCGTGGACGGCTCTGGGTGGTGTGTCGCAGTTGCGAACGCTGGAACCTCTCCCCGCTCGAGGAGCGCTGGGAAGCCATCGAGGAAGCCGAGAAGTTGTATCGCGACACGAGGCGCCGAGTCTCGACCGACAACATCGGGCTGGCCAAGCTCGCCTCGGGGGCGACGCTCGTGCGCATCGGCGAGCCGCAGCGTCCCGAGTTCGCCGCGTGGCGGTACGGCGATCAGTTCGGCCGCCGCCGCAATCGCGCGATCCTCACGGCCGGCGGTGGGATCGCCGCCGTGGCCGCCCTCATGGCCGGTGGAGCCGCCGCAGGCGTGGCGGTCGGGAGCTTCGGCTTTCTCTACGTGCAGGTGGGGCGCAGCCTCATTTATGGAGGCGGCGAAACCGTGGTGGCTCGTGTTCGCACGGAGCGTCATGGCGTCGTCGACGTGCGGCGCCGCCACCTGGCCGAGTCATCGATCGCCACCACCGATGACGGCCGGCTGCGCCTGTTCCTGCGCTTCAAGCACGGCTCGGAGGAATTCACCGGCCCCGAGGCCGAGCGCATCGCCGCCATCGTCCTCCCCAAGGTCAACCGTTTCGGGGGGAAGAAGTCCGAGGTGGCAGATGCGGTCCAGCGCATCGAGTCCGTGGGCAACTCCGAGCGATTCCTGCGCGAGGCCAGTCGTCAGGCGCAAGGCGCGATCAAGTCGATGACCGACGGGGTCTCGCCGCGCAAGGCCAAGTCGCGCCAGATGGAATTCAACAAATACGGCCTCTTCTCGCTCCCCGCCCCGCAACGGCTGGCGATGGAGATGGCGCTGCACGAGGAGGCCGAGCGGCGCGCACTGGAGGGCGAACTCGAGGAGCTCGAACGCGCCTGGGCCGACGCGGAAGAGGTCGCGGCGATCGCCGACAACCTCTTCGTCCCCGAGTCGGTCGAGGCGGAGTTCAAGCGGTTGAAGGGGGAGCGTTAGGCGGGAACGGGGGCGCGGGAACGCCGTCGCCCCCAGGTCCGCACGCTACAGGTCGCGCCGCCGGTACAGCAGGAACGCCGTGAGCACGAACAGCGTGATGTACGTGAGCCCGGCCACCAGGTACCACTCCGTGGCAATCGCCGGCGCTTGCCCCGCCTTGAGGGGCACCGCCCCGTACCGCGCCGGCTCCCACAGCGCCTTGAAGACGGCGTTAGGCGCGAAGCGGAACAGCTCCCCCGCCGTGGGGCCGAGCGCCCCCGCCAGCTGGCCGAGGATCTGCTCGACGATGAAGTAGAGGAAGAACGCCCCGATCGCCGAGCCTGACGATCGTATGGCGATGGCGAGGAGGAAGGCCAGCGAGGCCCAGCCGAGCAGGCCGATGATCGAGCCCCCCATGAGGGCGAGGTCGGCCGGGCGCACCAGGGCGCCGGTGGAACCCAGCACGCCCTTGGCGACGGTCCCGGCGAAGGCGAAGCCGCCAGCGACAAGCACCATCACCGTGAAGAAGAACAACCCAACGCCCGGCAGCAGGAAGAGCTTGGCGCCGAAGAACTCTTCCTTCGACAGGCCGTCGATCACGTTCTGTCGCGACGTGCGCCAGGTGAACTCGCTGCTCACCAGGAGGATGAGCACGATCGAGGCGAAGAAGGCGGCCAGCACGCCGGGACCACCCATCACCTCTCCCCACGCCGCGGGGAGCGTGAGCGCGCGCTCGGGCTTGCGCAGCCCCTGCGAGAACATCCCGCCGAAGATGAGCGACATGAGCCCCGCGAAGACGAGCGATGCCACCCAGAACGCCGTGCGACGCCGCGTCTTGATCCACTCGTTGCGGACAAGGATCCCGGTTCTCATGCGACACCTGCCGTGGTGGTGGCGACATCGTCGCGCGTGAGGTCGATGAACGCCTCTTCCAACGAAAGGCGCTGCGGGGCCAGGTACGCGACGAAGACGCCCTGGCCGGCGAGCCACCGGTTGAGCGACGCGGCATCGTCGTCCTGCAACTCCACCAGCACCGCGTCGTCCCGCGAACTCACGCGCGCCGCCCTGGGATAGCCCTCCGCCGCCGCATGCATACGCGCCGGGTCGTCGCCTCGCAACTCGACGATGGTCGCTGTCTTGAGCAGGTCGTGCACGCTCGCCTGCCGGACGATCGTCCCCTTTCGCAGGATCGCCACATGCGTACAGGTGCGCTCGACCTCGTTGAGCAGGTGCGACGAGACAAAGACCGTCTTGCCGCGCGCCCCCAGCGCCACGATCAGCTCCCGGATCTCGCGCATCCCATCGGGATCGAGCCCGTTGGCCGGTTCGTCGAGGATGACGAGCTGCGGATCGCCGAGCAGCGTGGCGGCGATGGCCAGGCGCTGCTTCATGCCGAGCGAGTAGCCCTGGAACTTGTCCTTGCGTCGCGCCAGGAGCCCGACCAGTTCGAGCGTCTCCTCGATGGTCCTGTCGCTCACCCCTTTCAGGTTGGCGACGATGCGCAGGTTGTCCCACCCGCTGAGATACGGATAGAAGTTGGGGGTCTCGAGCGTCGCCCCGATCTTCTGACGGGCCGCGTGCAGTCCATCGCGTCCCGTGAGGCCGAGCAGTCGCACCTCTCCAGCGGTGGGGGTAATGATCCCCAGGAGCATGCCGATGGTCGTGGTCTTGCCGCAGCCGTTGGGACCCAAGAAGCCGAAGACCTGTCCCTGCTCGACGGAGAAGGAGATGTCGTCGACGGCGAGGACATCGCCGTATCGTTTGGTGAGTCCCCGTGTCTCGATGACGTGCATGGCGGGATGATTGGGGTTGGCCGACGGGGGCAGGACGGGGGCGCGCGGCGATTTGTTTCGTCCGCGTCCCGGTGACTGTCAGTGCCCGCCGTCGCGATCGATCATCATGGCCCCTCGCCCGTTCCCCCAAAAGCGATACTGCCGCCCGGCTCGGGGTTGGGGTACAGCCGCGATGCGTCAGCGCCCCGATAGAGGACTCCGCCCTGCATCACCTGGTCGATCCGGCGCGAGTGGCGAATGTCCTCGAGCGGGTTGGCGTCGAGGATCACCAGGTCGGCCACCTTCCCCGGTTCGATCGACCCCAGATCGCGGTCCAGCCCGAGATAGCGCGCACTGTTGATCGTCGCGGCCGCGATCGCCTCGGCGGGCGAGAAGCCGCCGCGCGTGAAGAGCTCGAGCTCCCAATGCTTGTCGATGCCGTGCATCTGGCCATGCCCGCTGACCTGCAGCGACACCCCCGCAACCGCCAGCTTGCGCACCTCGCGCGACATCTGCTCCGCCCAGCGGTCGTCGTCGAAGTAGTGCGTGGGGCGCCGGAAGCGCAGCAGCTCCTCCTTCGAGAAGAAGGTGAGGAGCTTGGGGTCGTCCCAGAGCCGTTCGGATTGATGGAAGAGCTGCTCGCCGGCCGGTCCGTTGTAGCTGACGATGAGCGTCGGGGTGTTCCCCGCCTTCGTCGCGGCCCACAGCCTGATCACGTCACCATACAGCGGCGTGAGGCCGACGGTGTGCTCGAGGCCACTCACCCCGTCCATCAGCATCGTCCAGTCCATCTGGAAGTCGACCGCCGTTTCCGCGACGACGTTCACCCCCCGGCGACGCGCCGCATCGTAGAGCTGCATGCGCGCCGAGCGGTTGAACTGCACGTAGTCCTTGAGCGCCGTCGCGCCGTAGTCGGCGTTGGACGCGACGACCTCGTCGGCCTCCTCCTGCGAACGAATCGGGCGAAAGAGCTTGGGACGGAAGCTGCGCAGCCCGTAGATCGGGGCGCCGACGGTCAGGAGGCGCGCGCCGTTCACCAGTCCGGCGCGCTGCAGGTCGCTCACCGCGACATCCTTGAGGTTGTTGCCGTACACCTCGTACATCGTGGTCGTGCCGTAGGCGAGGTTGGCCAGCAATCCCTGGTGCCGCTGCTCGAGCACGTTGAGCGTGGAGCCATCGGGGCTGTAGTGCGCATGCGCGTCGATCATCCCCGGCATCACCGTCTTCCCGCGCAGGTCGAAGACGCGCGCGCCGGCCGGCACTGCCACGTTCGTCCCTACCGCGACGATTCGGCTCCGCTCGATGACGATCGTCGCATTCTCGAGCACGCGCCCGCTCGCGTCCTGCGTGATGACGCGCGCATTGGTGAGCGCTACCGTCCCCGCCGGCTCGGCGAGGTCATACTCGACGGCGAGGTCGGTGGCACGCGCGCCGTCCGCCTGCTTCGCGACGATCGCAGCCACTGACTTCTCGAAGAACGTCGCGCCGCGCGTCCACGACACACCTTGGCCGTCGGGAGACCAACGGAGGTTCTCGCCATCCCTGGTGTCGATGCGCCGCGTGGTGCCGATGCCATCGTGCGCGGAGAGCGTGACCGTCTTGCCGGCAAAGCTCGCCGGCGCGATGAACGACTTGGTGTACTCACGGAAGGCGATCCACGCGCCGTCGGGCGAACGCGAGACCGCGACCGCATGCGGCAGCGCGTACAGCGTCTGCTTCGCGCTTCCGTCGCGCCGCACGGAGCGCAGGAAGAGCGTGTCGCGCTCCATCTCGCTCACGAACAGCGTCTCCCCGTCAGCGGAGAAGGAGACATCGGGGGGGCGCCGCGCGCCAAGCGGGTTGGTGTTGAGCCACGGGACCGACGTCACCACGCGCTCGACCCGGTCGCTCCCCACGATCACCAGGTCGAAGCGCTCCTGCTCCTCGAGCGATTGCCCGCGCGTGATGGCCGAACCGCCGCGCAGGAAGGCGAGTGTCTTGCCGTCGCGCGAGAGCGCCAGTGAGCCGTACTGCGCCGGCTGCGTCGTCAGGCGCATCGGCGTCGCCCGTCGCGCGTTAGGCGGCAGCGCCAGCGACCAGACGGCCCCGAGCGAGTCGTCGGTCCACGAGGCGTAATAGACGGTCCGGGTCGTCGCGTCGTACGCCGGGCTCGATTCGAGCGCCGCACTTCGCGTGAGGTTGACCGGCGCCCCATCGCCTTTCAGGTGGATGTCGCCGAGCGACTCGAAGAGCACGCCCTGCGCCGTGCGTTCGCCCCAGCGCGAGGCGCGCGAGCGCCCCTTCCCGCTCGTCGGGATCGGCACCGGGAACTTGATGGTCTCGGCGAGCACACGCTTCACGGGAGCGCGGAAGGGGATGTCGCGCACGGCCCCGTTGTCGATGGACACGGCGTGCAGCGCCCCGCCCCACGCCACCACGATCGCCTTCGAATCCGGCGTCCAGGAGAAGTTGGAGTAGATGCCGAACGTGGTCCCCGACCCTGACTCCATGCGGTCGCGGTCCAGCAGGTGCAACGTCCGCTCACGCTGGGAGGACAGGTCGTGCAGGACGAGCACCGACGCGAGGTCCTCGCGATGTACATAGGCGAGCCACTTGCCGTCGGGTGAGACCACGGGATCCCCCGCGCCGCCGGGGCGCTCGAGGTACGTGGCCAGCTCCCCGCTGCGCAGGTCGTACGTCCTGATGATGAGTCCGCGCTGGTAGATGGGTCCACCAGGCTCGGAGAAGTAGACCTTGCTGTTGGTGGGATGCTCGCTGAAGTGCGTGGGATTGTTGAAGACGCCGTTGAGGGTGAGCTGCGTGCGCGACCCCAGCCGGTCGATGCGATACGCGGCCCCGCGCGCGCCGAGGTCCTGCGTGGAGACGTACATCGCCCTGCCGTCGCGAGACCAGCTCCCTTGATAGGCCCGCACGTCGAAGCGGGACACCTGCTCGAGCGAATCGGTCCCGCGATGCAGCAGCCAGAGTTCTTCCTTGCCGCTGCGGTCGGAGGTGAAGAGGATCGACCGCCCGTCCGGGCTGTAGCGCGGCAGGTGGTTGAACGAGCGCCCGCGGGTGAGCGGCGTCGCGTCGCCCCCGGTGATCGGCATCTCGTAGAGGTGGCCGAGCAGGTCGAAGACGACGGTCCGCCCGTCAGGGGCAACGTCGACGCTCATCCACGTCCCTTCCGTGGCGGTGAAGTCGAGCGTGGTGGTGGGGCCGCGCACCGAATCCTCACCTGGCCCAGGCACTCCGCCTGGCGCGCGGGGAACATGAAGGCTGTGGCGACATGCGACGGACGCTCCGGAATAAGGAAGGGCGTGCGACCTGCGGTGGGGGCGGCCGAAATGCCCTACTCGGTCGCCCCGACGATGATGCGACGACGCTCCACTTGCGAGAAGGCGGCGCGCGCCCGTCCTCCGACGATCCACGCCACCGCGCCTAACGCGATCCAGATCGCGAGCATCACCGGCTCCAGCGGCACCTTCCCCTTGGCGTCGGCCCACGGTTGGTAGAGCGACAGCCCGAAGGCGAAGAGCGACCCGGCGAGGGCGAGCACGACGGTCGGCATCCCCCCGGGGACGCGCGAGGGACGCGGCGCGTCGGGACGACTGCGGCGCAGCTTCACCACCCCGTAGCAGGTGAGCACGTAGGCGATCCCCAGGCAGGTGGACGACGAGTTCACGATGGGGAGGATCGCATTGCGCCCGAGCAGGGTCACCGCGGTCCCTGCCAAGCCGGTGAACAGGACGCCATTCGCCGGCGACCCATGCACAGGGTGCACCTCACCCAGCCACGAGGCGATGAAGTGTGACCGTCCCATCGCGAAGAGCATGCGCGACCCGCAGACCATCATCGCGTTCCACGTGGAGAGGAGCGAGAGCAGCGCGGTGAGCAGGACCACCTTGCCCAGCACCACCGAGCCGAACGCCTTCTCGAATGCGGTGGCGGCGGGGATGTTCATCGTCATCAGCTCCCGCCACGGGACCGTCATGGACGCGGACAGGACCACCGCCGTCTTGAAGACGACGCCGACGACGATGGAGAGCACGATCATGCGCCCGACCGCGCTGTAGCTGGTGGCACTCGACCTCTCCTCCATCATCACGGGAATGACGTTGAAGCCGCCGAACCAGTACGACGCCGTCATGAAGAGGGCGAGCACACCGGGCCAGATCGATCCGCTCTCCGAGCGCTGGAAGTACGGCTGCAGGTTGGCCACGTTCCCACGCAGGATGCCGGTGAGCACGAAGGCCGTGGCCATCACCAGCAGGACGACGACGAGGGCGTACTGCGCGCGCCCCGACCCCTTCACGCCGCGGTAGTTGAGCCAGGTGAGTCCCGCCATCCCGGTCAGGCCTAACGCGAGCGTCCCGGCGTGCACCTCGGTCCCGAGCGAGCGATAGAGGACCGGCCCCTCGATGCCCGGGATGAGGGCCGTGATGATCCAGCCGATCGAGATGGCCTGGAAGCCGGCAACGACGATGTAGACAAAGGCGAGCATCCACCCCACCAGGAAGCCGACCCGCTCGCCGTACAGCTCATACGCAAAGGCCATCTCCCCGCCCGACGCGGGGATGAGCGCCGTCACCTCGGCGTAGCAATAGCCGATGAGGATGATCGACAACCCGCCAGCCGCAAGCCCGGCGATGGCCCCGATCGGCCCCGCCTGCCGCAACCAGTCGCCGAGGACGACGGCCCACCCCACGCCCACCACGGCGCCGAAGGCGAAGGCGAAGAACTGGAAGGCGCCGACGTCGCGCTTGAGCTGGCTCACGATCGGGAGGGGTCGAGGGAGGGGGCCCTGCGGCGGTCGAGCGAAACGGTCGTGCGATCTTCCAGTGTCGTCAGTACGCCGTGGGGGTGGCGAGAGTCCGAGCATCGCGCGCGCCTGCGCCGGCGTCGCCACCTCGCGTCCCAGTTCGTGCGCGAGCCGCACCGTGCGCTCCACCAACTGCGCGTTGCTCTTCACCAGCTCGCCGCGACGATAGTAGATGTTGTCCTCGAGCCCCACGCGTACATGCCCGCCGAGGATGATGGCGAGGGTGGTCATGGGAAGCTGGTGCGGCCCGATGCCGGAGCACAGCCACATCGCCCCATCGGGAAACTCGCGCACCAGGTTGATCACGTTCTCCGGCGTCGCCATGCTGGACGTCTGGTAGCCCATCACCGTCTGGATCCAGTACGGCGCCTCGATGAGCCCCTGCTGGATGAGGTCGCGCATGACCCACGACCCGCCGCTGTGGTACGTCTCCATCTCCGGCTTCACGCCGTACTCCTTCATGCGCGCGGCAAACTGGGAGACGAGCTTGTAGGAGAACGGGACGCACTCGTCGTAGATGATTTCGCCGTGCGGGTCGGGGAGTGTGTCGGGGCGCGCCTTGAGCTTGAACTTGCTCATGTCGGGGGTGAGGTTGAGCGAGGCCACCTCGGGACGCGCGGGGAGGCATTGCAGCCGCTCCTCCATCGTCATCCCCGGCCCGCCACCGGTGGTGTTGTTGATGATGATCTCGGCGCAGCGCGCACGGATGCGCGTGTTGACGTCGAGCCAGACCTCGGTGGTCGTCGCCGGGCGCGTAGGAAACTTCGGGTCGCGCGCGTGCACGTGCACCATCGACGCGCCGGCGTCATACGCCCCGCCGACCGACTCGGCGATCTCCTCGGCCGACTCGGGGAGGGCGAGGTTGGATTCCTTTCCCTGCACCCCGCCGTTGCAGGCGCAGCAGATGATGAGCGGGGGCATCTTCCCCACGCGCTCGAGGTACTCGAAGGTGTCGGCGTAGCGCCAGAAGTGAGACATGGGACGGGAGGCGGGAGACGGGAGGAACGGCGGGGCGGTCGTTAGGCGTGCTGCAGGAAGTCCGGACGGGCGAAGTCGGGGTCGGGATAGCGATAGAACCCTTCGCCCGACTTCACCCCCAACCTCCCGTCCTGCACCATCTGCTCGAGGAACTGGGGCGGTCGATCGGACGGGTCGTGCGTATGGTCGGCGTAGGCGTGCTCGATGTCGCGAATGACGTCCAGTCCGATCCGGTCCATCAGCGCGCACGGCCCCATCGGCACCTCCCAGTCGAGCATCCAGGCGCGATCGAGGTCCTGCGGCGCAATGACTCCGGCGGCGACCTGGCGCAGCACCTCCTTCTTGACGGCACGCCAGACGCGGTTGGAGGCGTAGCCGAATTGCTCCTGGCGAAGGAGGATCGGGACGAACCCCGTGGCACGCAGGAAGTCGGTCGTGCGCAGCACCGTGTCGCTCGACGAACCGGGGTTCGGCATCACCTCGACCTTCTGGTGCCCGAGATGAGAGAAGTTGGCGTTGACGAATCGATCGGGGCGCGCCGAGGCGTCGGCCATGAGCGAGCCGGGGAGCGACGAGGTGTTCGACACGAGGATGGTCTCGTCGGCTAGCAGCGGTGCGAGCCGCGCGAACAGCGCGCGCTTGAGCGCCAGGCGCTCGGGGACGTTCTCGAAGACGAACGCGGCGACGTCGACCGCCTCGGCCGCCGACTGCGCCGTGCGCAATCGGGCCAGGCTCGCCTGCGTCGTGCCCGCCGACAGGCGTCCCGATCCTTCCCATGCGTTCAGGTGCTCCGAGAGCCAGCGCAGCGCCGACTCGGCCACGCCGTCCGCCGCGTCGTACAGCGTGACCACACCCCGCGCGTGCGAAGTCGAACGCGAGGCGGCGCCCCATAGTCCCGGCGCCGATCACCGCCACCGTGGCGCCGGCCTTCGTGCCGCCGGTCGTCGTCGCCCCGGTGGTCATGGCGCCCCTCCCTCGCGCTTGAGTGCCGTGATCTGTGCGACCATGCGATCGCGCCACGCACGCTGCGCTGCCGTGGTCGCGTCGCCGACCATCGCGTCGGTGGCACTCCCGAGGCGTTCGATGAGTGCAGCGGTGAGCGCCGGCGTGGGCGAGAGATCGTTCATGAGCCCCGAGATCGAGCCGCCGAAGCGCGTGAGGTACTCGCGCACCCCGCCATCGGCGTTAGTGTTGGCCACGCCGAACGGCCCCATCAGCGCCCAGCGCAGTCCGAGCCCATCGCGCACCACCGCGTCCACCTCGTCCACGCCGGCCACCCCGCTCTCGACCAGGGCGATGGCCTCGCGGATGAGCGCCACTTGCAGGCGGTTGAGCAGGAAGCCAGGGACGTAGCGCCGCAGCTCGACCGGGACCTGCCCAACCGCGCGCAGCATCTCGACCGTCCGCGCGCGTGTCGCCTCGCTCGTGTGCTCGCCGCCCAGCACCTCGACCGCGGGGATCACGTGCGGCGGGTTGACCGGGTGGGCGACGATGCAGCGATCTGCGCCGGCGAGGTCGCGCGCGATCGCGGTCATGTCGAGCGTGGAGGTGCTCGACGCGAGAATCGTATCGGGGGCCGCCGCCGCGTCGAGCGCGGCGAAGATCGCGCGCTTGGCGTCCAGCGACTCGGGGCCGTTCTCCTGGACCCACACCACGCCGTCCACCACGTCGGCGATCGACGCGCACAGCTGCACCTCGGCACTCGGTCGCCCGTCGCGCGCACACTCCTCGGTGTGCCACGCCAGCGCAGCCTCCATCGCATCGCGGGAAGGATCCCAGAGCCTCACCGGGTGGCCGGCGCGCGTGAAGACCCGCACCCAGCTCCGACCGATCACGCCACACGCGACGACCGCGACCGCGGGCTTCCGCGTCGCTTCGCTCGGCACGGTCATGGGCGCCCCTCGACGTCGTAGCCCACGTACAACAGTTGGCGCACGCCGTCGCGTGCCCCCTTGGCATCGTGCCGCTTGAGCGCCTTGAGCAGTCGCTCGTGGGCCGCGCGCGAGGAGCCGAAGAAGTTGCGGGCCGTCAGCGGACGACTGCGGGCGCGCTCCATGAGGACAGGGCCGATGCGCAGCCACATCTGCTCGATGCATCGCACGAGCAGCGGAAGGCGCGAGGCCGCGTAGATGCGAAAGTGGAAGCTCATGTTGGCCGCCAGGCAGGCGGCGGCGTCGCCCCGGTCGGCGGCGGCGACGACCCGACGAAACGTCTCCTCGATGTCGACCAGCTCCGCGGCGGTGATGCGCCGCGCGGCGAGGGCCGCCGCTTCGCCTTCGAGCAGCATGCGCGTTTCGTACAGCGTCTCCAACTCGGCGCGCTCAAGTCGTGCCGTGCGGACTCCCATGTTGGCCGACCCTTCGAGCACCCCTTCGGCCGCGAGCCGTTGGAGCGCCTCGCGCACGGGGGTCGCTCCGATCCCCAGCGCTTCACTCACGGCGCGCACCGTGATCGCCTCGCCCGGGGTGAAGGCGCCCTGCATCAGCATCTGCTTGAGTTGCTGGTACGCCGACTCGCCCAGGGTGACGATCGCCGCCGCGGCGGCCGTGGGGGGCGTGACGTTCGTCGTGGCGGCGGCCGCGGTGACACCCTTCGGTCGTCCGTCGCGTCGCACCCGCGGGCGGCGCGCGGGAGTTCGCGGCGCGCACTTGGCAGTCGATTTGATAGAGGGGGGCATGATTTTATAAAGTACGGCCGCCGAGTGGGGCCGCAAGAAGTGACAGACAAGACTCCGCATTTCCCGTGGTGTGGAGTGCGTGACACCGCGTCGGTTCCCCTGCATCTTCGGGACAGCCCTGTTGATGCGCCACTACTCGCGCCCCCCGGAGATCCCATGTGTCGCCCGCTGACCGCACTCGCCGTTGCCCTGCTGCTCGCCGCCCCTTCCATCGCACAGGCGCAGACCGGTGAGGCGCTCATCAAGAAGCTCGGCGCCAGCGCACCGGTCCCCAACCCGACCTTCCCCGCCGACAAGGCGCTGACGTACAAGATCGCGTGGAGCGTGACGGCGGCGCCGGAGAAGCCCGATCAGTTGGCCGATGGCTTTCGGCGTCCGGCCAACTTCCTGTACATGACCGACACCGAGGGGGTGCCACGCGCACAGGTGCACCTGGCGGTGATCGTCTATGGCCCGGCCACCAAGTCGTTGATGCATGCAGTGGCCTACAAGGCGGCAACCGGCGTCGACAACGGGAGCGTTGCGCTGCTCGAGGCGCTGGACGCGGCCGGCGTCCAGGTCATCGTCTGCGGACAGGCGCTCGCTCGGCTCAAGATCACTCGCGAGCAGCTCCTCCCCTTCGTGAAGGTCGCGACGTCGGCGTCGATGGCGCGCGCGACGCTCGCCGCGCAAGGGTACGCGACCTTCGGACAGTAGGGGGGCGGCGAAGACCGAGACAGGACCGGGAGGCCGGCTCACCCGGCGGTCGAACAGGGCGAGCTTCGGCCGCGGGTGGAACGAGGGGAAGAGGCGAGTTTCGCCCCGACGCTCAAGTTCTCCCCGCCATCGGTCGATACGCTCCGTCACATAGTGCGTCGTCCGACAAGAGCACCCCGGTGGCGACACCGGTCCGCAAAGCCAGCCATCTCCTCGCCCAGTCGGTGAGGAGACCGGGCGGTGACCGAAGCGACACGGTTCATGGGACTGCCGAGTGGCACCCCATGGGCGACGCCCACCCTGTACCTGCCACGGGAGAGCTCGCCCATGCTGGTCCGTTCCGCTCGCCGACTTTCGGCCGCGGCCGCCGCGCTGTTCGCGGCCGCCTGCGCCGATCCCACTGCCCTTCCTTCGACCTCCCAGGTCGTCGACGTCGCCCCCCCGCCGGACACGCGCGCGTACGTCGTGCTCTTCCCCGGCCCCGCCGACTCCGCGGCCGCCTCGGCGACGCTCGACCGACTCGCGTCGAACGTCCCGTCGCTGCGCGTCTCGACGCGCGACCTCACCCCCGGTGTCACCGCGCGCGTGCTCGACGCGGGTGATGCGCCCATCGAGCCGCTGCACGCACTCGGCGGCGCCGTGTTGCGCCTGACGGAATCCGACGCACAGCTCGTGTCGACCGACCCCGGCGTGCTGCTGGTCGAGCCGGTCAAGTACGCGCAGGCACTCGCCACCACCCGCAGCGCCACCACGAGTTGGGCGCTCGACCGCGTCGATCAGGTGGCGCTCCCGCTCGACGGCTACGTGACGCGCCTGGCGACCGCGGGCTCCGGCGTGCGCGTGGCGATCTTCGACACGGGCATTCGCTGGACGCATCGCGAGGTCGCCGGTCGCGTCATCGCCGGCTTCGACGGCTTCACCAACCAGGCCAAGGGGTCGGGCGATGCGCACGGGCACGGGACCGCGGTCGCCAGCACCGTCGGTGGCGCCACGCTGGGGCTCGCGTCCGCGGCAAAGTTCCTCGACATCCGCGTGCTCAATGCCCAGGGGAGCGGGACGAGCGTCGAGTTGGTGCGCGGCGTCGACTTCCTGCTCGCCGAGCGCAAGAAGAACCCCACCATTCCCGTCGTCGCCAACTTCTCGCTCGGCTTCGCCGGCGGGAGCGTGTTGATCGACAGCACCGTCGCCCGACTGGTGAACGCGGGGATCGCCGTCGTTGCGGCTGCCGGCAACGATGCCGGAGATGCATGTCGCACCTCGCCAGCGCGTCTTCCGGCCGCCATCACCGTGGGCGCGAGCGACGCGCGTGACGCGCGCGCGACCTTCAGCGCCATCGGCTCGTGCGTCGACGTCTTTGCCCCGGGAGTGCAGGTGCTGATTGCCAGCGCAGCGAGCGACGCCGCACAGGCGCTGGCGAGCGGGACGTCGTTCTCCTCGCCCATCACGGCAGGGGCGGTCGCGACCGCACTGGCCGCCAACCTGACCGCGAAGCCGGCCCAGCTTGCCGCCTGGGTCGTGCGCGATGCGAGCACCGGACGCATCACCGGGCTTCCGGCTGGGACCCCCAACCGGCTGCTGCGCGTGGCCAACGTCACCCTCACGGGGACGACTACGGCGCCGACGCCGGTAACGCCGCCCCCCACCCCCGTCACCCCCACGCCCACCACCCCGGCCGGCCTGAGCGCAGCATTCAATGCCTCCTGCACGGGGTTGGTCTGCACGCTCACCGCGACCGCGACGGGGACCGAGGCGCTACGAGCGACGTACACCTGGACGCTGGCTCCCGGCGCCGTGGTGCGCGGGACCGGGCTCCAGCGCCTGACGGTGCGCTACGGGATGCCGGGGACGTACACGCTGCGTCTCGACCTGCTCGATGCGTCGGGGCGCCTGACGACGAGTTCAAAGACGGTGGTCGTGAAGGCGTAGCCGCGCGTCGCCAACTGGTGGGCCACTCGGAGTCAGCCGGGGTCCACACAGCTGCAGCGAGCAGTCGTCGCCTCGGTCACCACATTGGGGTCAGCATCATCGAGCATCTGGTTCGATGGAGCTGACCCCAGTTCGCTCGCCCGGCGGTGCCAGTCTGCAACAACGCCCAGTGTGCCCCGACGTCACCCCATGTACCAACGCATCAGCGCATATCCCACGCACACGACGTACAGCGGCCCGAAGATCTCCTTGTTGTACCGCGCGACCCAGACCGGGAGATAGATGTCGAAGTTGGGATGCCGCTCGTCGGTGTAGCGCGCCGCGACATCGGTCAGCGGACAGTGCCACTTGTTGAGCGCGAGCACGACCACCTCGATCGCCACGATGCCGCTGAGCACGAACGCGACGTCGAAGCGACGCAGCCACGTCGCGACCGGAATACCAACGATGCACAGCACGAAGAAGGTCCACGCCACCGTGTGGACGAGCTTCACCGTGCGCAGGCGCGCGGCCGAGGGAGAGTGCGAGGTCTCCAGCTTCATGTCGATCACATACTACTGATAGGAGTCGGCACGCGGCGTCGGCGGGACGCCGATTCGCCGCCGTGCACTCCCCGCACCCGGTGCCACCCTATTCCACCACGAACACCACTGCCGTTCGTGCGGGGATCGTGAAGCGTCCGCTCGCGGTCTCGACGCGCGCCGTCGCCGCCGATCGATCGGCGGCCGCTGGAGCCCGATGCACGGGGTGCAGGACCCAACGCTTCCCCTTCTCCTCCGGCAGGTCGAGCACGCGCTCCTCGGCGGCGACATTCACGAGATAGAGCACTTCGCGAAAGCGCGCCCCAGGGTACCCGGCGCCATCGAGGTGCCCGACGATCACCGTCGGGTCCTGCGTCGCCCCAACGTTCCGGAACTGCAGGCGCTTCGAGACGTCTGCCGCCGTGCGCAGGCGAAAGAGCGTCGAACTCGCGCGGATACGCAGGAGGTCGAGTGCGGCATCGCGCGTCCAGCGAATCTCCGCCGACGTCGGGGCGATGCTCGTATCGGCCAGCACGGGGCGCATCACCGGCCAATCGTCCTTGTTCCGGTGCGCGGGCGGGAGTCCCCCACCGAAGCCGTTGGTGGTGTAGCTCCAGTCGAGGCGGTTGAACCAGTCGCCCGAATCGAACGAGTCGCGATCGAGCGACTTGGAGCGGAGGATTTCGATCCCGGCGTGCAGGTAGGCAATCCCCTGGCTCAGCGCGACGAAGGCGATCCCCAACAGCTGGCTGCGGGCGCGCTGCTCGCGCGACGTCCCGCGCGGGAGGCGCAGGGCATTGAGGTCGAAGAGCGTGAGGTTGTCGTGGTTCTCCACGTAGTTGACGACCTCGCTCGGCTCCTGCGCATAGCCGGCGGGCTGGCCGCCGTAGTCGAAGCGCGACAATGGGCGGCGCACCCCGTCGGCGCCGGTCATCTCGTAGTCGCGCAGCGTCCCGGCGAGCCCCACGCGCGCCAGGTCGGCGGCCCTGAGCCCGTCGGCGCGGCGGTCGCGCCCGGCATTCGGGGCATTGGGGGCATCGAGCAGTCCGTTGAGCAGCCCCTGGTTGGCCACGAGCCCCTCACCCCCGTCGCAGCAGCCCCCCCCGCGCAGCGCATCGCGGGCGCGGTCGCTGAAGGTGGCGATTCCGCTCCCACCTAACGATCGCTGCGATGCCTGGACGAATCGCGCCCCGTTCGCCACCTCGCCAAAGTCCCATCCCTCCCCCAGGAGCGGGATGTGGCGCCCGGCGGCCGCGTCGACGGCGCGTTGCAGCTGGGCCATCGCTCCTCGCGGCTGGTGCCCCATGAGGTCGAAGCGGAACGAGTCGATGCGATAGTGGCGCGCCCACGTCGCCGTCGACTCGACCATGAGCTTGGCCATCATCGCGTGCTCGGTCGCGGTGTTCTCGCAGCAGGTGGAGCGCTCCATTGCCCCGTTCGCACTCAGGCGGTGGTAGTAGCCGGGGACGATGCGATCGAGGACCGACTTGGGGGCCTGCCCGGCGGCAAAGGTGTGGTTGTACACGACGTCCATGCCGACGCGCAGCCCCGCCGCGTGCAGCGCCTGGACCATCGCGCGGAACTCGCGCACGCGACCCGCCGCGTCATCGGCGTCGGTGGCGTAGCTCCCTTCGGGGACCGTGTAGTGAAAGGGGTCGTAGCCCCAGTTGAAGCAGTCACGATCCCGCACCGCGCTCACGGCCCCCTGCTGCTGCTCGGAGTTGGCCGCCGCCGACGGGATCGCGGGGACCACGCACCCCACCTCGGGGACGGTCGACAGGTCGTACGCGGGGAGGAGGTGCACGTCGGTGATGCCCGCCGAGCCTAACGCGCGCAGGTGGCGCATCCCGGCCGACCGTGGCTCGGTGAAGGCGAGGTACTTCCCGCGCCACGCCGCACGCACCGTGGAGTCCTGCGCCGAAAAGTCGCGCACGTGCAGTTCGTAGACCGTGAGGTCGGTGGCGGCGCGCAACGGTGCTGGCCGACGCGCCATGCGCCACCCATTCGGCTGCGTGCGCGGGTCGTCCAGCGAGAGCAGGACGCTCCGCCTGGAGTTCGCGGTGAGGGCCACGGCATACGGATCGGTGACGCGATTGCGCACGATGCCGACGCCGGGGACGAACAGCTCCACTACATAGAGGTAGCCAGCCCCGCGCACGTGGCCGCGCAGGGGCGCGCGCCAGATGCCAGTCGTCTCGTCGCGCACGAGCGGCACGACCGTGGCGGAGTCGCCGGTGGCGCGCGGATACACGCAGGCCGCGACCGCGCGCGCCGTCGGCGCCCACACGGCGAGCCCTCCGCCAGCCGTGCCGAGCGCCTGCAGCGTCGCCCCGAGGTCCGGGGCGTCGGCGGCGCGCGCATACAGGTCATCGAGCGCCCCCGGAAGCTGGATCCCGGTCGCCTCGAGCACGCGCCCGTCCGCATCCTCCCGGACCAGGACGTGCTGGTCGCGAAGCAAACCAGCCACCTGGTCCCGGCGCTCGACGGGAAGCGTTAGGCGCACCCCCGCGGCGAGGAAGCGAAAGCGCTCCGCCACCTCGGCGGGGAGTGGCGACGGATCGCGCGCGAGCGGAATGCGGGCATCGGCCCCCTCGACGGCGGCGCCGCGCGCCACCTGCAGCGTTGCCCCCGCCGATTTGTAGAGGGCATAGCGCCCGTCGGCGGGGGCCCCCGGCCATTGCAGCTGTTGCCGCGAGAGCCAGTAGGCCGACGCGCCGGTCTCGGCGTACCGCACGCGCACCAGCGTGTCGGCCAGCGCGGGGGAGACGCACGCCTGCGCCAGTCCCTGCTGGGGCAAGGCGAGCGCGCGCGAGGGGGTCGGCAGGAGCAACAGCGCGCACGGCGCCAACACGCGAAGGACCGACGCGCGCAGGGTCATCGCGCGCGTCGAACAGACCGATCGGGGCACGCGCGACATCGTTTTGGCGAGGAGGAAAGCGGGCGACGAGAGTGGCGGCATGACTTCAAGCTACTGGCCTCCGCGGCTTCGGCCATACGCACGACGGGGCGACGTCTCGGCGCGCCGCTCAGCGTTCGGATATCGTGGCCCGTGCCCGTTCACGATGTCGCTGCAGCACGCGCACCTCCGGATCGATGACCAACTCGTCCGGACGCGACGAGAGCGTCCACTGCGCGCGCGCCGTTCGACCGGCGCCGAGCATCACCCGCTGTCGACCGTCAGCGATCGCCTCGCCGTTCCGCCTGGCGTCGACATCGACGCTGATCGTCCCGGTTCCGGCGTTTCGGATGACGGCGTCGCAACGCCATGCCGTCCCCTGCCGCTGGCACTGGCTTCGGTCGATGGCCAACTCGGGGAGTGCCGTGCTCCCTAACCACTGCGCCACCTCGAGCTCCAGCGCCACGGGGTCTGGCGCCACCGCACGCAGGGATTCGAGCAATGAGGCCGGAGTGGCCGCGGTCCCCAGCCGCTGGTGCCGCGCGATGAGTTGCTGCAACGCCGCGAAGGTCCGCCGCTCCCCAAGGTGCTGGTGCAGCATCCACATGGCCCACGCCCCGCGCTTCTGCAGCACGGACTCGTCCGCCGTCCCGTCTTCCGACGTCTCGAGAATGGGTCGCTCCCTGCTCGTCGAGCGCCCGGCGAGGTACTGTGCCTCGAGCGCACGGGCGAAGGCCATGCGCGCCTGCGGGCCCAGTTCGGCGTCGATGAGGAGGAGCGCCGAGTAGTCGGCCAGTCCCTCGGCGAGCATTCCGGTTCCCGGGCCTTCGGCAATGTTGAGCAGGTGCCCCCACCACTGGTGCGCGGCTTCGTGCGCCGCGACGGCAAAGGCGAGCCCGCCACGCACCCCCTCCGGTGTGCGCCACCCTAACCCTTCGGAGACGGCGATGGTCGTCGGGTAGGCGGTGGCCTGCGTCTCGAGGTCCGGGGACTCGGCCAGCCGCAGTTCCTGCCACGGATACGGGGCGTACCACTCGGCGTAGCGAGTGCGCGCCGCCCGGAGCGCGTGCAGGACGTTAGGCGCCCTGGACGCGTGCGCCGCCAGGTGAAAGACGGCGGCCCCCGGGGCGCGCGCCACGTTCCACCGTCCCGCCATGAGCGAGAGCGCGCCGACCGGGTGCTCGGTGGCCCAGGTGACGGTCGAACGGTTGCCCACGGTTTCCTGTGCGACCAGGTCGCCGACACCGTTCACCGTGTACTGGCTTGGCGCGCTCACGGTCATGCGCGACGTGAAGCCACGCGCGTCGCGCTCGGCGCCGACGAGTGCCGGGAGGAAGGCCCCGCGATGGGTGGAGAGGACCGTCGCCTCGGGGAGGATGTAGCTCGAGGCGCCGCCGCCGTTGCGCGTGTAGCGGGCCGGCATGGTGGCCCGATAGCGAAAGCCGACGCGCACGCGCTCGCCCGGACGCAGCGGCGCGGTGAGCGCCACCTCTACGGTGTCGCGCACTCGCCGTCCCGTCGAGCGCTCGGCGCCGCCCTCCCATATCACCTCGCCGAGGACGGCGGGGACGTGAAAGCGCAGCGACTGCAGCGTCGAGGCGCCACTGTTCTCGACGTCGTACGTACCGCGCGCGCCCATCGTGTGCGCCTGCGGCTCCAGTTCGATGGTGAGGTCGATGTGTGCGAGGCGCGTCCCGAACGGTGCACCCTCCCGCGCACCGGTGGCCGGCAGGCCTTCGCTCGCTGCTGATGCCACGCTCGCCCCGCGCGCTGGCGCTGCGCGGTCGATGCGCACCGCCAACAACCCGGCGGCGACGGCGGGGACGACCGCGAGCGGAGCGAGGCGCCATCCGGCGCGCAGGACATGCACGGGGCGCCGGCGTTCCTTCCCGCGGGACACGTCACGCTCGGTGCGCGCAAAGGCGCGGCTGGCGACGGCGAAGCAGAGCGCCGCCGAGCCTAACGCGAGCAGGCGGTTGAGCAGCAGGGGGGGACCGTTGAGCGGGAACGGGCCGAAGTCGGTCCATCGCAGCGCTCCCCAGAGCGGCCAGTTGGAGAGCCAGGTCATCCCGCCGCCCATGAAGTGCGCAGCGGTGAGCACCAGCGTGGCCAGGCCGATCGCCAGCGCGCTGGTGCGCTGTCGCACGACCACCATCACCGCCATGACGAACGACGTCCAGAGGATGAAGGTGGGGGCGAGGACGAGGCCAAAGACGAGCAGCAGAGGCCCGGCCTCGATGCGCGCTCCGGGCTGCAGCACCGCGGCGCCGATCCCGCCGACGACGCACACCGCCAGGAGCACGACGACGAGGGTGAGCGCCGCGATTCCCCTCCCGCTGAGCATCGCGGTCGTGGGGATCGGCGACGACAGGGCGAGCGACTCGAAGCCGGTGGCGCGATCGCGGTGCATCATCTCCACCACCGTGAAGAGGAGGTAGAGGCAGACGAGTACCGTGACGACCGGGATGGTGCGGACCGCGAAGTCACCGGCCGAGGTGAGGAGCGGGAGGCCGTAGTCGTCCACTTCGCCCCCGCCCACCTCCATGACGATGGCGAGGAGGGCGAGCCCGAAGAGATACCCCGCCGGCTGCGCACGCAGTTCGCGCAACTCGGCGGTGAGCACGGTGCGGAGCCCGGTAAACCACCCTGGGGCGCGGCTCTGCATCCGCAACTCACCCAACGGGGCAAAGGTCGCACGGGTGGGACGCGCGGTGACGGCCGTCGCTGCGCCTGACGGCGGCGCGTCCGTGCGGCGGGCGCGCCGCACGCCGAGGGCCCAGACCGCGGCGGCGGGGACCATCAGCGTGAGCAAGCGGCCCGCGACAATCGTGGCATCGAGCGCCAACGGTGCGGTGTTGTAGTAGCCGAGGCCACGATCCTCGGCGAAGAGCGAATGGGAGAGCCAGCGCAGCCCGGTGGGATCGAGCACCATGAGCGTATGATCGAGCCACGGCGCGATCCCGACCGGGTGCCAGTTCCAGAAGAGGGCGAACTGCGCCACGTACAGCGCGGTCGGGAGTGCGTAGACCAGCATCGGGCGGCGTGTGGCGGCACCGAGTGAGAAGGCAAGACCGGCCATCCACAGCACCCCGGGCAGGGCAAGGACGACCAATGGGACGACGTACGACGCCAGCGAGAAGGGGCCGCGCGCCACGCCGCCGACCCCCAACTCCCGGAAGGCCATCACGACCAGCAGGTGCACACCTAACGCGAGCAGCAGGGCCGCGACGACGCCCGCCAGCTTGGCCACCAAGTATTCGCGCGTGCTCACCGGTGAGCTGCCGATCAGATCGGTCATCCCCACTTCGTCGTCGCGCAGGACGGTCAGCCCGGCCATGAGCGCGACGAAGAAGGGATAGACGAAGAACGCACTCATCGCGAAGGTCGGGGCGAGCGCGTGCACCGAGTTGGCGAAGGCGCGCACCCCATCCACCGTCTCCCCACCGCCGCGAATCATCGCCACGGGGTTGAGCGTGCTGGTGGCCGCCACGACGATCAGGAGCAGCGTCCAGAACGGCGCGCCACGCAGCTGCGTGCGCAGTTCGAGCGAGGCGATCGCCTGCATACGCGCGCGTGGCATCACGCCACACCGCGCAGCGACGGATGTCGCGATTGCGTCAGGAGCAGGTAGGCATCGTCGAGCTTGGCCTGGACGCCGTGAAAACCGTCGGGGACCACGCCGTCCGGGGCGTGCACGCGCAGCCGATGGCGCCCCTCGACCAGGTACGATTCGGTCACGTGGAAGCGCGCGCTGATCGCCTCGAGGGCGTTGCGCCCCACTTCGCCCTCGAACATCGCCCCGGCCAGCGCGTCGCGTGCAGCCGACGGCGTGGTGGAGGCGAGGATCGTCCCCTGGTGCAGCACCGCAAAACGCGGGCAGAGGACGGCGACGTCGTCCACGATGTGCGTCGACAGGAGCACGATACGCGACTCGGCGAGTTCGGCCAGCAATCGATAGAAGCGAAGGCGCTCTTCGGGATCGAGACCGGCCGTCGGTTCGTCGACGATGATCAGGCGCGGGTCGCCCGCGATGGCCTGCGCGATCCCCAGTCGCTGGCGCATCCCGCCCGAGTAGCTCCGGACCGGTCGTCGTGCGGCCGCGCCGAGGTTCACGCGTTCGAGCAGCGCCTCCACGAGGGCATCGATCCCGCCCGGGTGCGACACCCCCTTCAGCTGCAACATGTGGCGCAGCATGGCGTGCCCCGTCAGGTGCGGATAGAACCCGAAGTACTGCGGGAGGTAGCCCAGCCTGGGCCAGAGGCGTTCCGGGTGCCCCGTGATGTCGTCGCCGTCGAGGATGATGTGCCCGGCGGACGGCTCGAGCAGCCCGGCGAGGATCCGCATGAAGGTCGTCTTCCCCGCCCCGTTAGGGCCCAGCAGGCCGAACATCCCGGTGGGGACATCGAGCGAGGTGCCACGGAGCGCGTGCACGGGACCGGGATACCACTTGGCGAGGGCGCGGATCTCGAGCATGGCGGCGGCGGAGGCAGCGAGGAGGAGGGGGGAACGTGTCGAGCACGGGCGGGTGTGCGATCGTACGCTGGGTGACGATGGGGCGTTTCACCCCCCTCAGGTGCGGGACGCTTGTCCTATCTTCGTGCACGGCGGCGTCCCCAACCCGGCCTTGGGCCCCTACATTCGTACGTTGGTCGCCGCGTCACGCCGTCTCGCTCGCGCAGGGTCTTTCGCCCCGCGAGGCTCCCTTCGCCCTTCCCTCCCCCATATGTCCGCCGCACGCACCCGCACGCTGCTCGCCAGCGCACTCGTCATCGCCGCGAGCACCCCGCTCGCCGCGCAGCAGGAGGTCGTCGACAGCACCACGCTCCGCCGCTTCTACCAGGAGGAGTGGACCAGCGGGCAGGTGATGTCGATCGCCAGCTGGCTCACCGACGTCCATGGCCCCCGCCTCACGGGGTCGCCAGGCGCAAAGGCCGCCGGCGAATGGGCGGTGAAGACGATGAAGGAGTGGGGGCTGTCGAACGTGGGGTTCGAGTACTGGAGCCCCCGGTTCCCCGGGTGGCGCAACGACCGCCTCACGGTGCAGGTGCTCTCGCCGACCCCCTTCGAGGTCGACGCGGCACCGCGCGCGTGGTCGGCCGGCACCTCGGGACCGGTCAAGGGCGAGGCGAAGCTCGTGATCATGACGAGCTGGGGCGACACGACCAAGTACGCGGGGGCGTTGCGCGGCGCGCTCGTCCTGCTGGGCGCCCCCCCGCAACTCGCGCCGCACCTCAAGGCCGACGCCAAGCGGTACACGGATGAGGAGCTGGACAAGATGGCCGCAGCAGGCGTCCCCGATCCCCGCTCCGGGGGCTTCGCGATTCCGCGCAACCCGGCCGCGATGGGGGCGATGGCGCGTCGTTTCGCCGGCACGACGCTTCGCCCGGCGAACGACACGGCCGCGCTTCGCTGGTTCTCGCGCCAGGGCGTCGCGGCGATCCTGCTCCCGGCACGCGGCGACGACGGCACGATCTTCACCGACAACGGCTCGCCGCGCACCCCCGGCGTTGCCCAGGTGCCCATGGTCCACGTGGCAGGCGAGCACTACGGGCGCATCGCCCGCATCCTCGAAAAGGGGATCCCGGTCACAATCGCCCTCGACATGGCGAACACCGTGACGCCCGAGGCCGAATCGTTCAACATCGTTGCCGAGATTCCCGGGACCGACCCGGCGCTCAAGGACGAGGTGGTCATGCTGGGGGCGCACTTCGACTCGTGGCACGCGGGGACCGGCGCCACCGACAATGCCGCCGGGACGGCGGTGATGATGGAGGCCCTGCGCCTGATCAAGACGAGCGGGCTCAAGCCGCGCCGCACGATCCGCATCGGCCTGTGGACGGGAGAGGAACAGGGGCTATTCGGTTCACGCGAGTACGTCGCGCGCCACCTGGGCGAACGCGTGTTTCGCGTGGACTCGAACGGCTTTACCCCTACCGATACCGTGCAAGCCCTCCCCGCCTACGAGAAGCACGCCGGCTACTTCAACGTGGACAATGGGACGGGGAAGATTCGTGGTGTGTACCTGCAGGGGAACACGCAGGTGAAGGACGCCTTCTCGGCGTGGATCGCTCCGCTCAAGGACAAGGGGGTCACGACCGTCTCCCCGGCCAACACGAGCGGCACGGACCATCAGGCCTTCGACGCCATCGGCCTGGGGGCTGGCAGTTCATCCAGGACCCGGTGGACTACGACACGCGCACGCACCACAGCAACCAGGACCTCTTCGAGCGGCTCGTGCCCGACGACATGAAGCACAATGCCGCGGTGGTGGCGGGCTTCGTGTGGCAGGCCGCGCAGCGCAGCACGAAGCTCCCGGGCAAGGCTGGCTGGCCGATCGTCGTGCAGGACAAGCGCGCGAAGCCGATCTCGGAATAGGAGCGCGGGCGTGTGAGGGCCGGCCTCACCGCCGCCCACCAACACGTTGGGGTCAGCCTCATCGAACGATCTATTCGATGGCGCTGACCCCAACGTGCAAAAGCCGGAACGCCCGGGACCTGGCTACGATTCGTCAGCCAGGATCTGCCGGATCCCCGCCACGATCTGGTCGACCGTGGCCTCGTACGGAAACTGCAGTCGCACGCGCCCCTTGGCATCGAGCGCGTACAGCGTGGTGGAGTGCGAGACCGTGTACGGCGCCGCCGACTCAGGCGTCGGGACGATCTCGTACTTCGCCCCATACAACTTGACCACCGTGTCGACTTCCTCGCGCGTCCCGGTGAGGCCCAGGGCGTCGAGGTCGAACTGGTCGAGGTCGGCCTTGAGCACCTCGGGGGTATCGCGCTCGGGATCGACGGTGATGTAGAGCGTCTTCACCTTCGGGCGATCCTCTCCCAGGCGGCGTGTCACCGAGGAGAGCTTGGAAAGGGTGGTGGGGCAGACGTCGGGACAGAAGCTGTAGCCGAAGAAGATCAGCACCACCTTGCCCCGTTGCGAGGCGAGCTCGAAGCGCTGGCTCGTGTGGTCGGTCAACGAGAAGTCGCCGCCGATGGGCTCGATGGGGAGCGCCGGCTTCCGGTCGCATGCGCCGGCCGCCACCGTGAGGGCGACGAGCGCGAGCGCGCGCCCCCACGAGCCGCGCCGCCCGATCACGGCATCGCTCCGGGCTTGCGCACGCCGGCCATGAGCATGACGGTGGATCCGTCGTCCAGCGTGAGCGTCACGTGGATCGAGTCGCCAGCCGCAAGCGGACGCTTGAGGCCGAAGAGCATCAGGTGCAGTCCGCCCGGCTTGAGCTCGGTCTTGCCGCCGGCGGGGATCTCGATCGACTTCACGGGCGACATCTTCATCATCGTGCCGTCGCGCACCATCTCATGCAGCTCGAGCTTCTCGGCCACATCGGCGGTGCCGCTCACCACGGAGCGTGCCACCGTCCCGGGGTTCTCGAGGACGAGGAAGGCCCCCGTGACCTTGCGCGCCCCGGTTGCCTCGCGCACCCAGGCGTCCTTCGCCGTGACCTTGGCGCCCTGCGCCTGCACGGGCGCGGCGAACACGGCGAATGCCACCAGCGCCGCGGCCAGCGCGCCGATCGGGGAGGGGCGCAGCGTGCGCGCCGGGGAGGATATCGGTTTCATTTCGGTTCTCGTGTTGGAGGTGGTGGTGACGACGAACGAGGGGGTGCTGACGGCAAGGACTGCCGTGGGATGCTGCGAAGGGAGATCACGTACAGCGCGATCGACTCGCGCTCGGCGTTGGTGAGGTGGACGAAGCGTGGCATCGCGCCACCGGTCATGATCCCGGTGGCGATGGTCTGGGCGATGGCTTCCACCGCTGTCCCGTTCTTGAAGGCGTTGGCGTCGCGAAAGTCGCGCGGCGGCGGATTGAGCGTCTTCCCCACCGGTCCGTCGCCCCAGCCGCTGGGGCCGTGGCAGCTTCCGCACCCGTTCGCGCGGTAGAGGGCCCGCCCCTCCTCCGCCGACGGCCCCACGGCGCTGCTATCGAGCGGCGAGTCGTCGTGGATGGGTTGGAAGCGCGCCGCCACGTTGCGCACCGCCTCGATGCTGAGTTCCGGCGAGACGATCGAATCGAGGTCGGCATAGGCGATCACGCGCGCCATAGCCGAGGCCGGCGCGCCGCGCGCGAAGCGCACGGTGACGCGCGTCGAGTCACCGCGTACCAGCGGGCGCCGGAGCCCACTAAGCAAGGCGTGCAGCCCATCGGGCGAGAAGCGCAGCTTCGCTCCCGGCGCGAGTTCGGCCCGGACGACCGTCGCGCGATTGCCCGTCGCCTCCCCGGCCGCCGCCGCGCTCGTGGGGAGCAGGTGCTCGCGGCTCGAGAACAACGCCGCCTGCAACGCGAGCTCGACCTCGATGCCGACGATCGTGTCGGTCTCCGTACCAGGGTTGCGCACCACGCCATACAGCGCCGCCGACTCGTTCCCCACCGGGATGACCACGACCAGGCGCTGGAGCGGGAGCGACGCGTCTTCCGACGAGCAGGCAGTGGCCGCCACGAGGAAAACGAACAGCGCGACGCAACGCAGTGCCGTGTGCAGCACCGTGTGCGGCGCCGTGCGTTTCCCTCGGGCGAACCACCACCGTTGAAGCGTCATGAGGTCGAATCTGGGGAACGCGCGACGCCGCGCGATGGCACACGGTCGCGCCGCTGCGTCACGGCGACAAACGGCGCCACGAGGCGCGAGCGCGATGCGCGTCGTGATACACCGACGGTCCCCGGTGGGGGTCGCACGGTGACGCGCACCGGGATCTCGACATCCCCCAGCGCGTGCAGCGTGAGCGAGATGCGGTCGCCCACCTTGAGCTCGCGCCCGACATCGAGCAGGAGGAGGTGGGGGCCACTCGGGGCCATGCGAATGCTGCGGCCCGCGGCAACGAAGAAGGCGCTGGCGACCTGTTCGCCCGCGCTCCCTTCGGCGCCGAGTCCGATGGAGCTGACCGCCAGTGCGTCGGAGGTGGAGGTTCGAAGAATGGCCAACGGGAGGGTGCTGAAGTTGTCGATCGCGAGGAACACGTGTGCGTTGCTGCCGGCGGCGACCGGATAGGTGTATGCCTCTCGCAGGAGAATGGCGCCCTGCTGCGCGGAGCCGACGGACGACGACATCACGAGCGCCACCGCGATCACCAAAACGGTGCGCATGTGGGACTCCAGACCGTGGGATGGCACGTGGTCCCCGCATTGGCGGGCGACGACGTTGCCACGTAGAGGGGGCTACGCGGTCAGGAGCGCCGGTGGGCCGTTGGCGAACGGCAGGAGGAAGCCAACACGATCGTGCGGGCGACGGTCGCCACGCGCAACGACGGGGGCATCGGAGACCACGCGCAGCTCGACGGCCAGGCGCGTGGCAGGTGCAACGTGGACGAGCGCGGGGGCGGCGCAACAGTGACCGATGCAGTCGCACGGACCGGACGGCGCATCGGCGGGCGGCACCTCCTCCCGGGCATCAGCGCGAGCGTGCGCGTCCTCGTTCGACGCGGCGTCCTCCGCGAACCGAGCGGCGCGATGGTGCTCATGCCCCGAAGGCTGCGCCGCGAGGGCCGACTCGTGACTCGTCGACGCGCTCGCGACCGCGGGGCCAGTCCCCTTCCCCATCGCGTGAGTGGCCCCCGCACCATGCTCCCCGGAGCTGCAGCATCGGAAGGCCCCCCCAACCGCAGGCGACCCCAACGCGAAGACGAGGAGTAACCCCGTCCTGGCGACGCGTGCGATGAGGTGGCGGAGAGCGCGGCGCATGGTCCTTCGATACTCGCCGGTGTCGCGTGGTGGTGTCAAGGGAGAAGGGCGCGCCGCGAGGCACGCGACCTGGTCCCGCGTTCGGTGCCTGCCCGCTCTCCCCCTTGAAGCTCCCCGCGCCAGGACGGATCGTTCGCCTCGTTCGGTGCCCGGTCGTTCTCCCCGTCCCGCCCCCCGATGTCCCCGACCCGCCGCGAAGCGCTCGTCCAGCTCGCCGCCCTCGCCATGCTTCCACGCCTGGATCGGCAGTCCGTCAGCAGCAACCCGCTCGACGGGACTATCGCCGACTACCAGGCGGGGCGCCGCCGCGGACGCTGGAGCGCGGCCGAGGTGACCGCGGCCGCGCTGGCCCGCTGTCGCCGGGACGGGATGACGTGGCGCGCCATCGACGTACTCGCCGAGTCGGCGCTCGCCGAGGCGAAGGCCTCCGATGTGCGCCAACGCGCGCGAAAACTGCGCGGCCCGATGGACGGCGTCCCCGTCTTCGCCAAGTCGATCTACGACATGAAGGGGCTCCCCACCACCGCATCGAGCACCGAGTGGGCTCGGCTCTTTCCCGAGGTGGTGGGGCGCGACGCCCTCGAGGTCGCGCGCCTGCGTGCCGCCGGGGCCGTCGTACTCGGCAAGACCGCCGCCGACGACTTCGCCTATCGAGGGAACGGGACGAGCAGCCACACCGGGCAGGTCCTCAACCCCTACGATCGATCCGGCACGCGCACCCCTGGTGGTTCCAGCGCCGGCTCCGCCGTGGCCGCGGCCGCCGGAATGGCCTTCGCCGCCCTCGGCACCGACGACGGCGGCTCCAATCGAATCCCGGCGCAGTTCACCGGCGTGGTGGGGATGAAGCCGAGCTTTGGGCTCGTCCCGCGCACGGGAGTCATCCCGACCTGGCCGATTCTCGACACGCACGGCCCGCTCTCCCGCTTTGTGGCCGACGCGGCGCTCATGCTCGCCGTGCTCGCGGGGGCCGATGCCTCGGATCCGCTCGCGCTGACCGCGGCGTGGAACGGCGCCCCGCTCGCCGCGCTGCGGGACGACGCCCTCGCCGGCGTTAGGCTCGGCCTCGCCGAGCCCAACGTCGCGCGATCGCAGATGACGGCGGAGGCGCTGGCGGTTTGGGATCGTGCGGTCAGCGACCTGCGCCTCGCTGGGGCCGTCGTCGAGTCGTTCACGCCGACGGTCACCCGCATGACCTTCCGCGACGCCTTCGCCGAGTCGGCGCGCGCGCGTGGCGACGTCGCGGTCGACGCCAACGCGCCGGCACCAACCGCCAACGCCCTGCTGCACTACTTCACCGGACGCACCGACGATCCGCGCGGAGCGATTCGGCGCGGCTACGCGGCGTTCCAGTCGTTCTACGACGTGCTCCCCAAGACGTACGAGGCGTGCGTGCCGCTGCTCGACCAGCCGATGACGCAGGACCCCGCCACCCTCTCCTTCGCGCGCTCACGTGCCGAGGTGGTGGCGGCGCTGGTGGCGTCGATGCAGAAGGCGGGCGTCGCGGCGATGGTCTATCCCACGATGCCGTTCAATGCCCCGCGCGCGGTCGACAAGTGGCCGGACGTCCGCACGACGCTAAGCTACGGCAACTGGCTCGGGCTGCCGGAGGTGTCGGTGCCGGCGGGGTACGGCGCCGACGGGATGCCGGCGATGAACCTGTCGATCGTTGGACTCCCGGGCGAGGATGCGCGCGTGCTGGCGTGGGCGCATGCATACGAGCGGCAGTCGAAGCGGTTTGTCGCGCCGGTCGTGGCGCCCTGACAGCGCAGCGACTTGCGAGCGCGGTGGCGCGTCGCATCTCGCGCACGCGCGGAGAGGCGGCTCCACACGCGCTCCGCGACACACCGCCCTCGTATCGCGAAGCCCTCGACGGCTCACTCCGTCCCGAACATCCACACCGTGCGCGAGCGATACACGTCGCCCGGCCGAAGGATCGTATTCGGGAACGACGGACGATTCGGTGAATCGGGAAAGTGCTGCGTCTCGAGGCAGAGCCCGTTCCGGCGCCGATAGACCACGCCGCCTTTCCCCGTCAGCGTCCCGTCGAGAAAGTTGCCCGTATAGAACTGCACGCCAGGCTCGGTCGTGTGCACCTGCAGCGTGCGACCGGTCGTCGCCTCCCGCAGCGTGGCGGCCAGCGCCAGTCCCGTGTCGGCACGCGTCAGCACGATGGTGTGATCGTATCCACCACCATTTCGCAGTTGGGGATGATCCGCGTCGATCCGCTCGCCGATCGCGTGGGCGCTGGTGAAGTCGAACGGGGTCCCCGCCACGGGGGCGAGCTCGCCGGTCGGAATGAGCGTCGAATCCACCGGCACGTAACGATCGGCCGCGAAGGTGAGTGTGTGCCCGAGAATGTCGCCGCTGCCGGCCAGGTTGAAGTACGTGTGCTGCGTCAGGTTGACGGGCGTCGCCTTGTCGGTCGTCGCTTCGTATGCGATGCGCACCTCGTTTGCATCGGTGAGGGTGTACGAGACCGCCGCCGTCAGCGTGCCGGGATACCCCTCCTCGCCATCCTTGCTCACGTATCGGAACGTCACCCGGCTCCCTTCGGCCGTGTGTGACGTGTCCACCCCCCACACCACCTTGTCGAAGCCGCGCAGCCCGCCGTGCAGTGCGTTAGGCCCGTTGTTGACCGCGAGCGTGTACTGCTGTCCGTCGAGCGTGAACTTGCCCTTTGCGATGCGGTTGCCATAGCGCCCCACCACCGCCCCGAAGTAGGGCGACGAGGCCACGTACCCGGCCAGGGAGTCGTAGCCAAGCACCACGTCGCCCAGCACGCCGGCGCGATCGGGCACCTTGAGCGAGACGATGATCGCCCCGTACGACATGGCGCGCAGCTCCATCCCGCGCGCGTTGGTCAACGTGACCAGTTCGACCGCCTCCCCAGCGGGCGTGCTTCCGAACGGCTCGCGCGTCAACGACGCCCTTGGGACCGGTCGCTCGCTCATGCGGCACCCGCCAGCGGCAACGAGCGTGACGAGGAGCGAACATCGAATGCCGGCGCGCAACAGCAGGCGCATGCGGGTCTCCATGTGAGTGTCGATTGAGGAGCGCTCAGGCATCGTAGTCCTAGTCGCGCAGCACGAACAACACCGTGGGATCCACAGGGTATCGACCGAAGCGTGCACCGTAGACGGCCAGCCCCCCGGGCAGCGCGTCGCTCACCTCGAGCCGAACCACGATCTCACCCGTCGTCGCCGAGGCGGCAATCGCGGCGGCGCTGATCGGAACGCGCAGCAGCTCGCCGTACGACCCGGCCTCGGTGAGCGTGCGATCGAATGGCTGTGCGTTCCAGCTCAGGATGCCGCGTGAATCCGCCGGATCATCGGCGAGCTCATGACGCGCCGCCACCTCGCCGTTCACGCGGATGGTGACCGCGCTCGGGAAGGCGTGCGCGCTCGTCATCGGGTAGCTGTTCTTGTTCTGGCTGCGATCCTGCAGTCCGCCGCCCCGCATGTAGTCGCCGCTCCCGACCACGGTGCTGTCGCGGTCCTTGCCGTTGAGTCGCTTGGCCGACGCCTCGACCAGGAACGTCGCACTGGCCACATCCCGCGCGGCAAGCCCTGCCGGCCAGGGGATGCGATACTCGGTGTAGCCGCTCCCCGTCCCGTTGAGCTTCCGGTCGCCTAACACACGCCACTGCTTGAGCGACCACTGGGCGTCGCGTGCATCGGTCGCACCCACGCGCGACACGCGCACACGGCGCCCGTCGGCCAGCACGCCACTCGACGGCTCCTCGCCCGAGACGATGAACGTCGTGAAGTTGCGATGCAGTACGGTCCCCGCCGCATCCTCCAGCCGCACCGCGAGCACCGACACGCTCGCCTCGGGCGGCGTCGTGATCGACAGCGGGGCGAGCGTGGCGGTCAGCCACGGCCGGTACGCGATGCGTCGCACGTACGTGCCATACGTCTTCCGCTCGCCAAAGCTGTTCCAGCCCGACAGCTCGGCACGAATCGTCAGCGAATCGCCGTATGCGGTGGAGCCTGACAGGAACGACGCGTAGAGCGGAACATCGACGCGCGCACCGGCGCTCACCTCGTGGCTCAGCAGCGAATCGCCCACCGCTAGGTACAACGGCGCGTGCAGGTCCCGCAGCGACATGCCGGGGACCAACGCACCAAAGCCCGTCTCCTTCCACGTGCGATCGAAGCGCCAGTAGCCGTTCCACTCGTTGATCACGTCGTGGTGCTCGGTATACAGCCAGCCGGCCAGCTTCGGGTGGCGCCGGAAGGCATCCATGGCGCGCCGGTAGTCCCAGCTCCAATCCACATCGCCCGTGCTCCCCGTGTACCCCCACACGTTGCCGAACTCGGAGTTGAACATGGGCTGGCGCCCCTGCTTGTAGCCGGGCTCGAAGTGAAAGGGCGAGCCGGTGAAGGTGCTGTCGTCGAGCCGCGACATGTACTCGGCCCATCGCCACCCCGGCAGGTACTCGTGCCAGGTGTTGAGATCCGTCTCGGTATGGCCGGCGCCACAGCAGATCGAGTTGTCCTCCACCAGCCGCGTTGGGTCGAGCGACTTGGCCAGGCGCACCACGCGTACCACCTGCTGCTGCGTCTCCGGCGTGTATCGCTCGCGATTGTCGACCTTGGTCTGCAGCCCCCACGTCTCGTTGAACATCACGTAGCTGAAGACGGAGGGATGATTGTAGTCGCGGTCGAGCATGCCGCGCATCGCCGTCTCGTGCTCGGCGAAGGCCGCGGAGTCCGGCGGTCCCCACCAGTTGGGCACGTCGGCCATGATGAGCACTCCCAGCCGATCGGCCCAATACAGCTTGCGCGGTGACTCGATCTTGATGTGCTCGCGCAGCCCGTTGAGCCCGATCTGTCGCGCCAGCAGGATCTCGTGGCGCAGGACGCTGTCGGTGGGGAAAGTGTAGAAGCCGTCGGGGTGGTAGGCCTGGTCCAGCGCCAGCTGCAAGTACACCGGTTGGCCGTTGATGCTCACGTACGGATGGTCGGTCCCCGGCAGGTTGACCACGGAGATGGTGCGCAAACCGAAGTAGCTCCTGACCCGATCTTCCACCACGCCGTCACCGGCCACCGTCGCCGTCACCTCGTGCAGGAACGGATCGTCCAGCGACCACCGACGGGCGTTAGGCAGCGACACCTCCAGGTGCGCCGCCGCGCGCCCTCTGGCGATGCGCACCGACTGCTCCGGTTGCCCCGCCCGATTGGTGAAGGCGAGGCGCACCGTGAGGTCGCGCGGCGCCGGCTCGCGCAGTCGCACATCGACACCGACGCCGGCGAGATCAGCACGCGGTGTGAAGTGCACCGCTTCCAGCGGTGTGCTGCCACGCGCCTCGAGGTACACCGTCTGCCACATCCCGCGCGCCTTTCCGTACCCCTGCTTCCCCTCGAGCTTGAACGCATGCGGCGCGTCGTCCACGCGCACGGTCAATCGGTGCGGCCCCGCGGCACGTGCGGCGCCGGTCACCTCGAACGAGAATGGCGTGTAGCCACCCTGATGCGTGCCGATCGGCACACCGTCGATCCACGCCGAGGTGCGCCAGTCGGAGGCGCCGAACACCACGAAGATGCGTCGCCCGCTCCACGCGGCCGGGATGTCGATGGGGCGCGCGTACCACCCGATCTCGGCGCTGTCAGGAACGCCCGACAGTGGGGCACCCCACGAGAACGGCACGAGTATCTCGCGACGTCCGGGGAGGTCGGCTTCCATCCAGCGCGAGCGCTCACCGACGTCCGCCGCATCGAAGGCAAAGCGCCATCGCCCGTTGAGGTTTAGCCACTCGCTGCGTTCGAAGTCCGGACGCGGATGCTCCGGCAACGGGATGTCGGTGGGGCGTCGCACGCGGTCCTCCCCCGGGCGCCGGGGAGAAGGGGCATGCGCCGGTGGGGGTTTCACGAGGGCAGGGGTCAAGACACTGCCCGAAACGCGGCGCGCCCCCCCCCCCATCGGCCCTGGGATGGAAGCGCTGAAGGTCGCCGTCATCGCGGATCCGGAGAGCTGTTCTACGTGCTCCCGGTTTGTCTTCGGACGACTCGCGCGACTAGGCACCTCGGCGCTCGCCCGGTTTCCGTTCTTCCGCGCCGGGGGCTCTTCCCCGCCCCCGTGCTGCTCAATGTTGCTGGGAACGACCAAGGGCGCTGCGACGTCGTGCCATGCGACGTCCCATCAGACGGGAGCGGCGTCGTCCAACCCCCCCCGGGGAGGGGACCGGGGGGGGGGGGGGCGGGGGGGGGGGGGGGCGTACCTTCTTCGGCTCGCTCTGCTGCTTCGGGCGGTCCCTCACCTCATCTCGTGGGGGGGGCCTCGGCCGTTCGCCGGGCGCGCGTGCCGGTGGACGGCGCTCACGGCACCCCTCCACCCACAGCTTTGCGGGCGCCCGACCTCCCCTCGCCCCACGCCCCCATGCGCTCGCTCGCCGCCCGCTCCTCGCTCCTCCTCCTGGCACTTTCGGCCTGCCGCGGCACCGAGACGCCGCCAGCTGCCAGTGAGGCGTCGCCCGGCAGGAGCGACCAGCGCCCCGCCATCGTCGCCACCGCCGACTCGGCGATGATCGCCAGCGCCTCCCCCTTCGCCACCGAGGCCGGTCTTGCGGTCCTGCGCCAAGGGGGCAACGCGGTCGACGCCGCCGTCGCGGTGGCCATGACGCTCGCCGTGACCTATCCCTCGGCCGGCAACCTCGGCGGCGGCGGCTTCATGGTGGCGCGCATCAACGGGACCAACGTCGCCCTCGACTTCCGCGAGACGGCGCCGGCAGCCGCAACGCGCGACATGTACCTCGACGCCAATGGCCAACCGACCGATCGTTCGGTGACCGGGGCACTCGCCGCCGGCGTCCCGGGCTCGGTCGCCGGGCTGTACGAGGCGCACAGGAAGTACGGCACGCGCCCGTGGCGTGAGCTGCTGCAGACCGCCATCACACTCGCCGACTCGGGCTTCGCCATCGACAGCGCCTTTCGCGATGACGACGAGGGGACGGCCAAGCGCATGGCGCTCGACTCCACGAGCACCGCGCTCTTCCTCGAGAACGGCAAGTTCCGCCCGATCGGCTCCTTGTGGCGTGCCCCGGGATTGGCCGCCGCGCTGCGGCGCATCGCCGAACGCGGACGCGACGGCTTCTACACCGGCGAAACGGCCGACCTCATCGTCGCCAGCATGAAGTCGGGCGGCGGGATCATCAGCAAGGCCGACCTGGCGTCGTATCAGCCTGCGTGGCGCACCCCAGTGGAGTTCGGCTATCGCGGGCATCGCGTCGTCTCCATGCCCCCCGTCTCGTCAGGCGGACTGACCCTTGCCCTCATCCTCGGCATCGTCGAGGGGAAGGACCTCGCGTCGCTGGGATGGCGCACGCCGGCGTCGATCCATCTGCTGGCCGAGGCCGAGCGGCGTGCGTTCGTCAGGCGCAACACGCTGCTGGGAGACCCCGCCTTCGTGAAGATCCCCACCGCCTCGTTCCTGAGTCGCGACACGGCGGCGGCGCTGCGCGCCGAGATCGGCGAGAAGTCGTCGGGAAGCCCGCCGGCGCCGACGCCGAAGGAGAAGAAGCACACCACGCACTTCTCCGTGGTCGACGCCATGGGAAACGCCGTGGCCATCACCACCACGATCAACAACAGCTACGGCGCGGCCTTCACCGTCCCCGGCGCGCAGTTCCTGCTCAACGACGAGATGGACGACTTCACGACGGCGGTGGGAGCGGTGAACCAGATGGGGCTCGTGCAGGGCGAGGCGAACGCCATCGCCCCGGGGAAGCGCATGCTCTCGAGCATGACGCCCACCATCGTGCTCGACTCGGCGGGGGCGCCGATGCTGGTGACCGGGGCGGCGGGCGGTGCCTACATCATTACAGCGGTGGCGCACCTCATCGTCAGCGTCATCGACTACGGCAAGCCGTTAGGCGAGGCGATGGCGGCGCCGCAGTTCCATCACCAGGACGTCCCCGACTCGCTGCTGGTGGAGCGCGGGGCCTGGGCCGACACGGCGGCAACGGTGATGGCGCCGTTGGGCCACGCCGTGAAGGTGTCGCCGTGGGGGTCGCTGGCCTGGGTGCAGAGCATCAAGCGGCGAGGGACGGGGTGGGAGGGGGTGAGCGAACCGAGGGGGACGGGGTTGGCGAAGGGGTATTGAGCGCTCGGCGGGAGCTGAGCGGCGGGCGCGAGCGGAGCGCCGGGCGGGAGCGGCGCGCGCGAGACCGGCGCCACGCTGCCAGCAGATTATGCCGCCTTAACGCCGCGCGCCGACCGTCGTCTCCCCGTTCGAAGCGTCGCGACATGGACGCTTGTCAGCCGCCACCGGGCCCGGGGGTGTAGCGACCGATCGATCGTTGTGATGCGTCTCACGCGCCCGGCGCGTGGGGGCGTGCATGACGTCGACCGACCCCATCCCCACACCTCAGGAGCCTTCACCATGCGTTTCATGCGACCCCTCGCCCCGTACACCGTCCCGGCGGTACTCGCGCTCCTCGCGACGGTCACGGCGTGCTCCGCAGACTCCACCACCTCCGCCCCGCTGTCCGAAGTCAACAACGCCCTCGTCAACGCCGACGTGGCGACGGTCACCGTCGAGACGCTCGGCCAGGACGTCGAACTCATGCGAGGCCCCGGCGGCACGTTCGGACTTGGCCTCGCCGCCGCCCGCGGCAACTTCGAGTGCACCAACGCCGGTCGCGACGGATTGACCATCTCGCGCATCTGTACCTACAAGGATGCGGCAGGGAACGTGCAGAGCGCTTACGATTCGCTCACCACCGCGTCGGTCTCGGTCCGCGCTTCTGTGGAAGGGACGATCGCCCGGGAACGGGTGACCATGACGGTCGACCGCAACGCCGAGTTCACCGTCTCGGGGCTCGTGGGGCAGGAGACCAAGGCGACGTGGAACGGGACGGGGAGCGGGACCATCTCCCGCGTCCGGACTACCGAGGACGGGAGCACGCGGCAGTACGACATGACCTTCACGGTCAAGCGCGACAACGTCGTGATCCCCGTCCCCCGCACCGCCACCAGCTGGCCCCTCTCCGGAACCGTGACCAAGAAGTACACCGTGGTCATCACCGGCGGACCTAACGATGGCAAGTCCGTGACCCGCGAGGTCGTGATCACCTTCAACGGGACCTCGACGCCCACCGCCACGATCAACGGCGAGCCCTGGGAGCTGGACCTGGCCAACCGCGGTCGGCGGAAGAAGCCGTAGGTTGTGGTGGACGCTGGGGTCAGAGCCAGGCTTTGACCCCAGCTCTGACCCCAGCTCTGACCCCGGCCGGTCCCTAGCCGGCTAGACCGCCCGCCGAGCCAGCAGCCCCGCGCGACAGCGCATCGCCGCGAAGACGAACCAGCAGCAGATCCCTAGCCACTTGAGCCCGTCCTCGAAGAGATAGTTCCAGTGACCGAGGCGCCCGAGGTACTTGTCGAGCACCACGTCGACCGAGGCCGACGCAGCCAGCATCCCAACCGCGACAAACACGAAGAGGGCGCCGTGCTCGAGGATGCGCCCCCAGAACGCCACGAAGTAGGCGACGAACGCCACGAGCAGTGCGGCGTACACGACCGCCTCGGGGATGCCGAGATAGGTGGGGGCGAGCGCCTCGTGGAACTGAAAGAGATCGTCGAGCGCCAGGTACGCGGAGAGCGCCCCCCCGCCGAGCGCGAAGCGCGCATCGTCCGGCCGCCCCTGCGTCCGAAAGACGTTGGCCGAGAAGAGCCAGATGGTCGCGCTGGTCCACCAGAGCAGGACGCCGAGGCTGGAGAGCACACCGGCCAGCGGATGAACCTCGCCGATGGCGGCGACGTCGCGCGTCATCAGTTGGACTTCGATTCCGAGCACGACGCTGGCGGCGGCGACCAGCGCGATCGGCACGAAGCCGACCGACACCGCCGGCCACACCGCCGGGCGCGCGGAGTCGACGAGCGAGCGAATGGAGGGGAGCGTCAGCCGGGCGCGCGTGGGCATGCGGTCGTGTGCAACGATGGCGTGTCGCGACTAACTCTGCGACACATGCCGCCTGTTCCCGACCCCGAGCCGCTCCACCCCGGGCCCTGACCCGGTTTCGACTCCAGTCCTAATCCAGGCGTCGCTCCTCCCCCAGCCGCAACACACGAGCGCCCGACACGGCTCCCCTCACTCCACCAACTCGCCCCCCCACACGGCCGGATCCACATCGGCGATGGTTTGCGTCAGCGTCCACGAATGTCCCGCCAGGTCGCGAACAACCGCCTGGCGTTCGCCGTACGGCATGTCGGCCGGTTCGTTGACACCGCTCCCTCCCGCGGCAAGGGCGCGTGCATACACGGCGTCGACATCCGGCACGCGCACCATCAGGGTGGCGGGTGGGCGTCCCCCCGTGGGCGGGACAGCGTCCGCGTCCCACGCGGCGACGACCACGGCGCCGGTGCCGAGCGTGAGCTGCACGCGCTCCCCCGGAATGCGCAGGCGTTCCCGGCATCCCAGCACGTCGCGCAACCAGCGCACCGCGCCATCCAACTGCGGATAGCTGCGCACCGGGATCACGTACGCGTCGGGAATGGAGCGATTGTGCGGCAGGCGCGCGGCGGCCGACGCGTGCTCCCCCGGCACACAGACAAACCGCAGCGTGTTGCCGTCCGGATCGTCGACGTAGAACTCGCGCGTCCCCCAACTCTGGTCGATCGGCCCCTCGTGCACCATCGTCGGCGCGTCGGGGTTGCCCGGCGTGACGAGCCCGCGTGCGCGCAATGTTCGAGCGATCACATCGACGTCGTCACATTCGATCGCGATGGCCTGCCCGAACTCGCCATCTCCTCGGTGGCTGGAGAGATAGACCCGCTCCCCTTCCCGCTCGAGGGCGCAGAACGCCGGGTCGGCGACCGCGTCGTCACCACCGATGCACGTGAAGTCGAGCACGTTCGTGTAGAACGCCAGCGACGTGGCCATGTGGCGGCAGCGAATGGTCGGGATGATGGGCATGCGAGGAACACGGTGCCGAAGCGAAGCGGCCAGGGAGACAGCGCCACGCGATCCGGAATGGAGCGATCCCGGCCGCTTCGTCATTTGAGCGCGCGGCGCGGCAATGTTCAAGAGGCACGCCGTCTGCGCGCGCATCGAAGGCGCGCGCCTCGAACTCGCGCGCATCGAGCGCCCACACGCCGGCGCGCGAGCGCACGCAGCGCCGCGCTCAGTGCGTCACCGCCCCCGCTTCCACCGCCGATGCGTCCTGCACCGTCCTGGGCCGGGATCCGGGATGGAAACCCAGCAGCTGCAACATGACGAGGAAGGCCACCGTGTAGGCGATCGCCACCCAGTACCCCTTGCGCAGGTAGTCCTTGGTGTCGCGCATCTCGGGATAGCTGTTCGACAGCGCCACCCCGGACGACGACCCGAACCAGACCATCGAGCCGCCGAAGCCGACCGCGTAGGCGAGGAAGCCCCAGTCGTATCCCCCCTGCTTGAGGGCGAGGGCGGTGAGCGGAATGTTGTCGAAGACGGCGGAGATGAAGCCGAGTCCAAAGGCCGTCTGCCAGGAGGCCGTGGGGAGCTTCTCCACCGGCATCATGCTGGCGCAGAGCACCAGCGAGAGAAGGAACAGGGAGCCCTGCACCGTCTCCGGCAGCAGCTTCCACTCGGGCTTGCGCAGCCCGGCGGTAGCCAGGATGGCCACCCAGACGGCGGCGCCAAGGAACGGGGCCAGGTCGGAGATCTCGTGGAACCGCGTGTTGATCACGACGTTCACAGCGATGGCCAGCGCCAGGATGCTCAACACGACACCCACGCGCGTCCAGTCGATGCGGACGTCCGAGCTCGGGTCGGCCTGGATGGGCTGGTACTTCTGCTGCGTCATCGAGAGTGGGATGCCGAAGATGACGACCGCGACGACGGTGCCGACGATGGCCTCGATGACTTCCAGCGGGCTGATCCCGGCGATCCACATCATCGTCGTCGTCGTATCGCCCACCACGCTGAAGGCGCCGCCCGCGTTCGAGGCGGCGACGAGTCCCGCCAGGTAGCCAACGTGCACCTTCCCCTTGAACACTGTGCGCGCCACCGCCCCGCCAATCAGCGCTGCGGCGATGTTGTCGAGAAAGCTCGAGAGAAAGGCCACCGCCACGAGCAGGACGAAGGCCCCCTTCCAGTCATCGGGGAGGAAGCGTGGCAGCATCCCCGGCACCCCGCTCTCCTCGAAGTGCCTGGCGAGGAGGGCGAAGCCCATGAGCAGGAGAAAGAGATTCGAGAGAATCACCCACTCGTGCCCAAGGTGACGGACGAAGCCGCCGACTCCGGCACCCGCCACAAAGGGGGAGAAGAGGATCTTGTAGATGGCGAGCACGGTCGCGCCGGTCACGCCGATCTTGAACGTGTGGTGGTGAAAGAGGCCGACGCCGGCCAGCACCAGGGCGAAGATGATGAACTCGACCGGGATGGGGCCGACGGCGGGACCAGCGAAGGCCGCTGCCGATGCCGTGGCCGGGAGGGAGAGGAGCAGGACCGCCGCGAAACGCAGGGCGCGCATAATCACGTGGAAAGGACCGCGCGTGGTGCCTGGCGCGGATGGGTTGAGGAGAGAGTGTTGCGATATATCGGTTACGTCGCCCGACCGTCGCCCGCCGTCGCCGTCACCTGCCAGATGAGGCGCGCATAGTCGCTCACCGTGCGGTCGCTCGAGTATCGCCCCATGCGGGCGACGTTCAGCACGGCACGCCGTGCCCATTCGTCCGGCCGATCATAGAGTGCATCGACACGTTCCTGGCACGCGACGTAGGAGGCGAAGTCGCCTAACAACAGGTACTGGTCTCCGCCCGCGGTCAGTCGCTCGAACACCTCGCGGAAGCGCGACGGCTCCGACGACGAGAAGTACCCCGATGCGATCATGTCCAGCGCCTGTCGTACCTCGCTGTTGGCGTCATACACGTTCCACGGGTTGTATCCTGCCGCGCGCCGTTCGGCGACCTCCGCGGCCGTCATGCCGAAGATGAAGATGTTCTCGTCGCCCACGTCCTGCGCCATCTCCAGCGTGGCGCCGTCCAGCGTGCCGATGGTGAGGGCGCCGTTCAGCGCCAGCTTCATGTTCCCCGTCCCCGACGCCTCGGTCCCGGCCGTCGAGATCTGCTCCGAGAGGTCGCACGCGGGAATGATGATCTCGGCGTTCGACACGTTGTAGTTGGGGATGAAGACGACCTTGAGCAGGTCGTCGATCGCCGGATCGTGGTTCACCACGTCGGCCACGCCGTGGATGAGGCGAATCACGAGCTTGGCGAAGGCGTAACCGGGGGCCGCCTTGCCGCTGAAGATCACCGTGCGCGGGACGAGTCCCTCCACACGTCCCGAGCGAATGCGATTGTAGCGTGTGATGACGTGCAGCACGTTGAGCAGCTGCCGTTTGTATTCGTGCATCCGCTTGACCTGGATGTCGAACAGCGACTCGACGGACACGGCCAGGCCGACCCGGTCGCGAATCAGCGCCTGCAGTCGTTGTTTGTTTGCCGCCTTGGCCAGCAGGAAGCGCCCGCGGAACGTCGCATCCTCCGCGAGCGGCTCCAGGCGCTCCAGCTGCCGCAGGTCGGTGACCCACCCATCGCCGATGTGCTCCGTGATGAGCGCCGACAATTCCGGGTTGGCGTGATGCAGCCAACGGCGCGGGGTAATGCCGTTGGTGATGTTCACGAACGCGTCCGGGCGTATCGCGTGAAAGTCGGCGAAGACGCTGGTGCGCATCAAGTCAGTGTGCAACTGCGACACGCCGTTGATGCGGTGGCTGCCGATGATCGCGAGGTTGGCCATGCGAATACGCCGCCCCCCTTCCTCGTCGACAATCGACATGCGGCGGATGCGCTCGATATGGGTCGGATGGAGCCGGCGCACCTCGTCGAGGAAGCGCTGGTTGATCTCGTAGATGATCTCCAGGTGCCGCGGGAGCACCCGTTCGAAGAGCGACGCCGGCCACGTCTCCAGCGCCTCGGGCATCAGCGTGTGGTTGGTGTAGGCAAAGGTGCGCCGCGTGATCTCCCAGGCCCGCTCCCACTCCACATCGTGCTCGTCCACCAGCAGGCGCATCAACTCGGGAATGCCGATCGCCGGATGCGTGTCGTTGAGCTGGATGGCGACGTGATCGGGAAAGGCGTCGAACGGCTCCTTCGTGGCCAGGAAGCGCTGGACGATGTCCTGCAGCGAGGCCGAAACGAAGAAGTACTGCTGCTTGAGCCGCAGCTCGCGCCCCACCTGCGTCGAGTCATCCGGATAGAGGACCTTGGACAGGTTCTCGGATTCGGTCTTCTGCTCGACGGCCTTGAAGTAGTTCCCTTCGTTGAACCGCTGCAGGTTGAAGTCGCGCGTCGCCTTGGCCGACCAGAGTCGGAGGTTGTTGACGGTGGCGGTGTCATAGCCCGGCACCGGCGTGTCGTAGGCCATGGCGAAGACCGTCTCGGCGTCCACCCACCGAGCCCGCTGGCGGCCACGCTCGTCGGGGATGTGCACCGTGCGTCCACCAAATCTCACCGGGTACAGCACCTCCGGGCGCGGCAGCTCCCACGGGATGCCGTAGCGGAGCCAGGTATCGGGATGCTCCACCTGCGCCCCGCCTTCGATCGCCTGATAGAACAGGCCGTACTCGTAGCGAATGCCGTAGCCCGTCCCCGGCAGCGACAACGTGGCCATGGAATCGAGGATGCACGCCGCCAGTCGCCCCAGCCCGCCGTTGCCGAGTGCCGCGTCCTGCTCGATGGCCCGCACATCGTCGAGGTCGACGTCGAGGTCGGCCAGCGCCTCGTGGAAGCCGGCGTCGAGTCCGATGTTGAGGAGGCTGTTGGACAGCAGCCGCCCCGTGAGGAATTCGGCCGAGAGATAGTAGACGCGCTTGCCGGGCCGCGCGTTGGCCACGTGCATCGACTTCATCCACTGCTCGATCAGACAATCGCGCACCGCAAGCGCCGTGGCGTGGAACCAGTCGCGCGGCGTCGCCGTGACGCGGTCCTTGCCGAGCGAATAGAGGAGGCGGTTGGTGATCGACCGGCGCAGCGAATCGTGGTCGCGTCCGGGCCCTTCGCCCTCGAATGCGGTCGGAGATACGGAGGTCGTCATGGATTGAACCTAGTAATCGTGCCGGTCAGGACACACGTCGCGGCTCCCCACTGGCGCCCGGTCCGCGCCGTCGCGCCCGCGCCGGCTACGGCCGCGGAAAGACCACCCGTCCCCCCGCCAGCGGCAATACCTCGTTCACCAGCGTCATCAGGAAGTGCCCAGGCTCCTCGATCATCGGGAGGTGCCCGCTGCGCTCGAAGGTCACCAGCGTCTTGCGCGGCGCCTCGATCTGCCGAAAGTAAGCTTCGGCCGGTGCGTACGCGGTGAGCAGGTCCCAGCGCCCCTGGATGATCACGACCGGGACCTTCACCGAGCGGACCGTCGTGCGAAAGTCGAAGGCGGCCAGCTCGCCGAGCAGCTTGCCGCCAGCCCAGCTTCCGTTGCGGCTGTTGGCCGCGATGTCCTCCGGCGTGTACTCCGGCCCCCAGTCGCCGATCTCGAACATCAGGTCGCTCGTCGGGACGCCGTACCAGAGCCCGTTGTACAACGTCCCCCACTTCCGCGCCAGCATCGCCTTGGCGAGGTCGAAGCGCCCATCGGCAGCGGGATAGGGGGCGATGCTGTCGAGTTCGCGCACCCCGTCCATGTTTCCTGCCTTTAGTGCCCGTTCACGGGCCCCCACCCAGATGTCGTGCTCGGCCGCGGTGGCGACCACCTGCCCGATCCCGACGTAGGCGTGCATCAGCTCCGGGCGACGGCTGGCGAGCGTGAGGCCGACCATGCTCCCCCAGGAGTGCCCCATCACCACGATCTTGCGCTGCCCGAAGCGACGCGCCAGCAGCTCCGACAGCTCGGCCGCGTCCTGCACGATGCGGTCGAGGGAGAGGGTGGGATAGACGGTCGCCGAGTCGTGCGTGAGTGCGTTCTTCCCTACCCCGCGCTGGTCCCACTGCACGACGGTGAAGTAGTCCTCGATGGGGCGCTGCCAGAGCCAGCGCTGCGGCATCTCCGGCGAGCCAGGGCCGCCGTGAATGAAGAGCAGCACCGGGTTCTGCCGGTTCTGACCGCGAATCGAGATCCACTGCTTGAGTCCCCCGAGCTCGACCTGCTCCAGCGACTCGATTCCTTCGGGGGTCCGCACCTTTTGCAGCTGCGCGAGTCGCCCGGTGATGTAGGGGCGTTCGGGGACGGGCTGGCCCGATTGGGCGCGGGCCGTCGCAGAGGGCGGGAGGGCGGCCGCCGTGAGGGCGAGCGTGATGAGGAGTCGGGTATGCATCGTCACGTGTCAGCGGTGCCCGTGTTCGTCGGTGATCTCGGCGGCGATCGACGGCCGCGCCCCCGCCCACTTGGCGTCGGGATCTTCCATGTCCAACCGGTCGATGCCGCCGGCGAAGCGCGCCTGCAACACCTCGTACTGCTGCTGCTTGTCGGCGTCCGGATGCTGCCAGTCGTGCAGGTAGTAGACCTTGTGGATCCCTGCCTGCAGCATCTCCTTGGTACAGCCGAAACAGGGCCTAACGGTGGTGTAGAGCGTGGCCCCCTCCACCGCGATCCCGAAGCGCGCCGCCGCCAGTAGCGCATTCTGCTCCGCGTGCACGCAGATGCAGAGGTCGTAGGCCGTCCCCGACGGGTACTTCTCTCGGTTGGCGCAGCGATGGCAGCCGCCGGCCGAGCAGTTGGTCATCCCTTCGGGGGTGCCGTTGTAGCCGGAGGAGACGATGCGGCGGTCGCGCACGATGATGGCGCCGACCTTGAGCCCGGTGCAGTCGGCGCGGGCGCGGACGGCGAGGGCGATCCCCATGAAGTAGGTATTGCGGTCGGGGCGGACGAGGGCGGGCATGTGGGCGAGGTGAGGCGATGAAACGGCTCGCACCAAAGCTACGCGCCCCCCCTGTCGCGGCTAGGCGCGATGCCGCCTCACGCGACACGTCACCGCCGTCGTACGACCGCCCCCGTCGACGCCCGTTCAGCGCCCCGTCAGCGCCCCGGCGGACGCCCCGATGCCCCCTTGGACGGAGGCGGGGCGAGGGCGGGCGCCCGTTGCAGCTCGGGCATGCTCGCGAACCAGTGCGCGAGCACGGGGCGCGACGCAGTGGCCTGCAGGCGCCAGGTGCGCACTTTGGACCGTTCCCCCAGCTCGGCGTAGGCCGCCACCAGGCGCAGCACCGGCGGGGCGTAACGCTCGTTCACCGAGGAGGGCTTCGCTTCGTGCATCCGTGCCTCGATGCGTTCGACTTCGTCGCGCAGCTCGCCGCGCCGTTCGGCGCGATACCCGTCCACCCCTTGCTCGGCCCAGGCGCGCGCGAACTGCTCGCCGCGGAAGGCGGCGGGGGCGCGTCGGCGCTCCTCCACCGCCTCGGCCAGGCGCTCCTGCCGCTCGAGCAGGCGCAGCAGCCGCTCGCGCGACGGCGCGTGCCGCGGCTCGAGCTCGAGCGTCGCCCGCAACGCCTCCTCGCCCCCCACCAGGTCGCCAGCCGCAATGCGCACCGCCGCCAGCGTATTGACCATCGTCACGATGTCGGGCTCCAGGCGCGCCGCGGTCTCGGCGGCCTCGATCGCCTCGCGCGAGCGGCCGGCGATCCCCATCCACACGGCGAGGAATCGATGCCCCTCGGCGTACTCGGGGTCCTTGCGCACGGCGCGCGCGAACTCCGCACCGGCACGGTCGAAGTCGTCGCGCAGGTACAGCGCGTCGGTCCCGAAGTGCACGTGCGGGATCCCGATGGCATCGGAGAGCTCCAGCGTGCGCCGCGAGTAGGCGAGGCACTGGTCCCACGTGGCCTCGAAGGGGACGAGCAGCCCGCGGCGTGCCGCCACGGCGTAGAAGTTGGACAAACCCGCCACCGCCGGTGCGAAGTCGGGGTCGAGTGCGAGGGCGCGTTCGTAGTACGTGCGCGCGTGGCGCAGCGTCGTCGCCTCGCCATCGTGCGCGGCGCGCAGGAAGCAGTAGTGGCCGCGGATGTACATCGCCGTCACGTCGCCGCCGTGCGGTGCGCCCGGCAAGGGCGGCGTGCGCGCCTGACGCGCTGCCCCATCAGCCGCCGCGCGTTTGGACTGCGCCTCGCGCAGCAGGTCGCGCAGGCGCGTGCGTTCCGCCGACAGCCAGCGGTCGAACTCCGCCGCGTCGTCCACGTGCAGCCCATGCAGCGGGTCAACGGAATGCGCGTCGTCGCCGGCATCCGGCGCCCAGCTGCCACGCTCGAGCGCATAGGCGTCGCAGTCCACATGGGTCGGGTCGATCCCCACGAGCCCATCGCCGATGGAGATCACCGCATCGCGCCCCAGGGTGCGCCGGAGTTCGTGCAGGGCATTGCGCAGTCCGCGCCGTGCGCGTTCGGCATCGTGCTGTGGCCACAGCAGCGCCATCGCCGCCTCGCGCGATTGCAGCCCACGGGGACGTGCGAGGGCAAGGTAGGTGAGGAGGGCGAGCGGGCGAGGCTGGGAGACCAGCGACTCCAACTTCCCGTCGCCGCGCAGACTCACGGTGACAGGCCCCAACACGCGAAGACGAAACGGCGACGGCGATGACATCCGGGAGGAGTGGGTTCGCGCCCCTAACAGTCTATCGCCGCTCGTGCCGTGTCGAGGGGCGGTCGCGCGGCGGACACACCGCCCTCGGTGCGGGTGTTGCGCGCCGGCCAAGCGTACGTGGCACCCGTCTGGAAGCCGTCTGGAGGGGGCGTCGCCTTGACACCACCGCCACCCCCGACCAGTCTCGCCTGACCCCACCGCATTCCCGATACACGCTCGGAGACGCGCATGTCACATCCCCGGCTCCGCACGGCCGCGTTGCACCTCGTGCTCCCGTCGCGCGTCCTGGCGATTTTCGCTTCGCCCCTCTCGGCGACCCTTGTGGCGACCCTCTTCGCGGGCCTCGCATCGAGCGCCGAGGCGCAGGCGCCGCCGCCGACCGCCTCCCCCGCGGTGCTCTGGTACCGCACCCCCGCCGCCAGCTGGAACGAGGCACTCCCCATCGGGAACGGGCGACTGGGCGCCATGGTCTTTGGCGGTGTGGCGCAGGAACATCTCCAGTTGAACGAAGAGACGCTCTGGAGCGGCGGGCCGTACGATCCCGTGGTCACCGGCGCCGCGGCGGCGCTCCCCGAGATCCGCCGCCTCCTCTTTGCGGGCGACATTGCGAAGGCGCACGACCTCTTCGGGCGCCGCATGATGGGGAAGCCGTACGAGCAGATGAAGTACCAGCCGCTGGGCGACCTGCTCCTCGACTTCCCCGCGGCCGGGACGGTGACCGACTACCGGCGCGAGCTCGATCTCGACCAGGCGGTAGCTCGTGTGTCGTACCGCGCGGACGGCGTGACCTACACGCGGGAGGTATTCGCCAGCGCCCCCGACCAGGTGCTGGTCGTGCGCCTCACCGCCGACCGCCCGGGGGCCATCACCGTCTCTGCCGTCCTGCGCGGGGCACGCAATCCGGCGCACTCCAACTACGGCACCGACTACTTCCAGATGGACGGGGTCGCCCCCGATGGCTTGCGCCTGACGGGGAAGAGCTCCGACTACCTGGGGATCGCCGGGCGCCTGCGCTACGACGCACGGCTCGTCGCACGCCCGTCGGGGGGGACGATGCACGTCGACGACCGCACGTTGCGGGTGACCGGGGCCGATACCGTGGTGCTGCTCCTTGCCGCTGCCACCAACTTCGTGAACTACCGCGACGTGAGCGCCGATCCGGCGGAGCGCGTGCGCGCTACCCTGGCGCGCGTCGGCGATCGCCCGTTCGAGACCGTGCGACGCGACCACCTGGCGGAGCATCGCGGCTGGTTTCGCCGGGTCGCCATGTCGTTAGGCGAGTCCCCCGCCGACGTCGCGGCGCTCCCGACCGACGAACGCATCCGGCGGTTGGCCCCGCCCAGGGACCCCGCCCAACGCGTGGATCCGCGCCCCGACCCCGCGCTCGCCGCGCTGTACTACCAGTTTGGCCGCTACCTGCTGATCGCCAGCTCGCGTCCCGGCACGCAGGCGGCCAACCTGCAGGGGATCTGGAACGACAACCCCAACCCGTGGTGGGATTCGAAGTACACCATCAACATCAACCTGCCGATGAACTACTGGCCGGCCGAGAGCGGGAACCTGGCCGAGCTGGTGGAGCCGCTGGAGCGGCTCGTGCGCGACGTGGCGGAGGTGGGAACCGCGACGGCACGCGAGCATTGGGGGGCGCGCGGGTGGGTGGTGCACCAGAACACCGACCTCTGGCGCGCCACGGCACCGATGGACGGTCCGTCGTGGGGGGCGTGGCCCGTGGGCGGGGCGTGGTTGATGACCAACCTCTTCGAGCGCTATCGCTACTCGGGCGACGACCGCGACCTGCGCGCCATCTATCCCCTGCTTCGCGACCAGACGCGCTTCCTGCTCGACATCCTCGTCGAGCATCCGAAGAAGCGCTGGCTGGTCACCGCCCCCTCCAACTCGCCGGAGAACTTCCCCGCGTGGCCCGGGAACGGGACCTTCTTCGACGAGGTGAGCGGGATCGAGCTGACGGCGCGGACCATGGCCGCCGGCCCCACGATGGACATGCAGATCATCCGCGAGGTCTTTCGGGCCTTCGATGAGGCAGCCATCAGACTAGGTGCCGACAGCGCCTTGGCGGCGGAGGCGCGCGCCGCGCGGGCGCGCCTGGCCCCCAACCAGGTGGGAAAGCACGGCCAGCTGCAAGAATGGCTCGACGACTGGGACGAGATCGAGCCGCAGCACCGGCACCTGTCGCCGCTGTGGGGGCTGTATCCCGGCCGCGAGATCACCCCGGATGCGTCGCCGGTCTTCGCCAGGGCCGCCGAGGTCACGCTCGACCGGCGCGGCACCGGCGGGTGCGGCTGGTCGTACGCGTGGAAGATGGGGCTCAGGGCGCGGCTGTTTCACGGGGACAGCGCATGGGCGCAGCTCCGCGCCCTGCTCGGGCGGTCGTCGCTCCCCAACCTGGTGTCGTTATGCGGGCGCGCCTTCCAGGTGGACGGCAACTTCGGGGCGACGGCGGCGATCGCCGAGCTGCTGCTGCAGTCGCATGACGGGACGATCCACCTGCTTCCGGCGTTGCCCGCGGATTGGCGGAGTGGCTCGGTGCAGGGGCTGCGCGCCCGCGGCGGGGTGACGGTGGACATGGCGTGGGAGCACGGACGCCTAACGCGCGGCGTGGTGCAGGCGTCGCGGCCGGGGCGAGTGGTGCTGCGCGCCGCCACGGCGCTGCGCGTGGCGCACGCGGGGCAGCGTGTCAGGGTGACGCGACTGGCGCCGGGGGTGGTGGCGTTCGACGCGCGCGCCGGGGAGCGCTACGAGGTGCAGCTGGGGAGCTGATCGGACGGGGGCGGAGCCTGGGGTCAGAGCTGGGGTCAGAGCTGGGGTCAGAGCTGGGGTCAGAGCTGGGGTCAGCTGGGGTCAGAGCCGAAACACACTGTCGGCGCCGAGGCGAGCGCTGCCATTCCAGAACCGTTGAGGCCACCGGGGGGACGGGGGACGACGTCCGTTCGCCCGTGACGATCCCTCGCGAGAGCCGTCGAAGGAGGGAACGACGAGCCCCCCACACGCACCCGACCTCTGCCATGATCTCGCGACGCTCAGCCGTGATGCTCCTCGCCCTGCTCGCCGCCTGCGGCGGCGACGAGGCCGCTGCACCACCGCCCCCGGCCCCGGTTGCGACCGTGGCGATAACGGGACTCCCCGATTCCGCGAACACGGGCGAGGTCATCGCGCTTTCGGCGGCCACACGAGACGCGGCGGGCAACGCGCTCACGGGGCGAACCGTCACCTGGACGGTCTCGGACACGTTGGCCGCGACCGTCGCGGCCACGGGGGCGCTCACCATCGTTGGGCACGGGCCCTTCACGGTGACGGCCACGAGCGAAGGCAAGAGTGGGAGCGCCAGCGGGCGCGGGATCCTCACGCGCGCCGCCAACCGGTTCGCCTACGCACAGATCACGCAGACGGCGACATCGGCGACCGCCTCGGCCAGCTACAACGCCACCGGCGGCAGCGTGCGCGCGACGACGAACGGGGCCGGCGACGCCATCGTCACGCTCGAGCGCCTCGGCCGCGCCGAGTCCACGTGGCGCGAGACCGTCATGATCACCCGCACCGGATCGTTGGCCACGACGTGCCACCTCAATGGCTGGGCCACCGCGGCCAACCGCCGTGACCTCGAGGTGTCGGTGGCCTGTTACGCGACCGATCGATCGCGGCTCCCCGGGACCTTCGCGATCCTCGTCTTCGGGAACGGTGCGCTCGAGGGGCGTCACAGCTTCGTGGAGAGCACCGACGCGGCTGCCACCCACGCCGCGGACCCGGCCAAGTCGTTCAACAGCGCGGGGAACGCCATGACGATCACCCGCCAGTCCGCGGGCTTGTATTCGGTGACGGTGGGCAATCCGCGCTCCGCCGGCAAGACCGAGAACTACTTCGTCACCACCGTCGGCCCCGCCGCCGCGAGCTGCAACCTGGCAGGCTGGAACGTCGGCACCTCGAGCTCCGTGGAGTGTTACGCCTTCGGGGCCGCGCGCACGGACGCACGATTCGTGATGCAGCTCGTCGAAGGGGGGCGGGCGGGACGCCGCTGGGCCTACGGCTGGAACGACAACGTCAACGGCGCGCTTGGCAGCGAGATCGCCGTCTCGCCCAGCTGGGCGGGGAGCTCGAACGGCCAGATGCCACTCGTCACGCGCGTCCAGGTCAACGGCGTGACCCAGGGCGTCTACGACGTGCGCTTTCCGGGACTCGGCGCCCTGGCGGCTGCCACCCACAACATCCAGGTCTCGCCCTACTCCAGTGGCGTCGTGACCTGCGTCCCGACCACGACGGGGACGGCGACCGCGGGGGCCGACCTCCTGGTGCGCGTGGAGTGCTTCAATCGCTACTCGTTCGCGCCGACCAACGCGTACTTCACGATCCTCGTGATCGAGTAGGGCGACCGCGGTTGCCGGGCGGGGCGTTGACCCTCAGGGGCTCCGCCCTGCCTGGTACCCGGTGGCCGCCTGGAGCCGCGCCAACTCGGCCTGCAGCGTCGGGAGTAGTGCTCGCCCGCGTGGCGCTGCGATGATGTTGTCCAGCTCGAAGGGATCCGTCTGCAGGTCGTACAGCTCGTCCATCCCCGGCAGTTCGAGATAGTGGATGTACTTGTAGCGGTCCGTGCGCACGGCCTGGTAGCCCATGTTCTGCATGCGCGGGAAGACCTTGTCGCTGTAGTACTCGATCAGCACCGAGTTGCGCCACGGCACGCTCGCGCCGGCGAGCAGGGGGACGAGCGACGTGCCGTGGCGCGTCACGGTATCGGCCACGCGCGCCAGCGCCAGGATCGTCGGGGCGAGGTCGATCGTCTGCACCATCTGCACCGGCGCTGCACCCGCCTTCACCGCCGGCGTGTAGCGCACGATGAGGGGGATGCGCACCGTCTCCTCGTAGGCGAGTCGCCGCTCCTCGTTGAGGTGGTGCTCGCCGTAGAAGTAGCCGTGATCGCTCGTGAGGATGATGACGGTGCGTTCGTACTCGCCCATCGTCTTGAGCGCCTGCACGATGCGCGCGAGGCTCTCGTCCACCGCCAGGAGCATCTCGAGGCGGTCGCGCACGTCCTGGTCCGGCGTCCCCGGGTCGTCGTTGATGGCGGAGACCCCCGCCAGCGGGCGCTGCAGCGCCGGTTTGCCCACCACCGGGGCGCTCGCATTGGCGCGGCGCGGCACCACCGCATTGGCATAGCGTCCGCGATGCCGCTCGGCGGGGACGAACCCCGCCGCCTGCCCGGCCACCGGGACCACGCTCCCGTCGGCGCGCTGCGTCATGTTCGGGTGCAACGCCTTGTGCGCCAGGAAGACGAGGAACGGCTTCCCTCGCGACTCCTGCATGAAGCCCACGGCGCGGTCGGTGAGGAGGTCGGTGACGTAGCCCTTCGCCTCGATGCGCGTGCCGTCGACGTTGAACTTCGGATCGTTGGCCTCCCCCTGCCCCTTCATCGCCACCCAGCGCGTCCATCCCTGGCGCGGCGAGTCGTCGTTCCCCATGTGCCACTTGCCGAAGAAGCCGGTCTGGTAGCCGGCCCGGGCCAGCGGGCGCGCGAACGTTTGCAGCTGGTGGCTCGCCGAATCGCGCGCCGTGTTGTCGATGATGCCGTTGGTGTGGACGTATTGCCCGGTGAGGATTGCCGCGCGGCTCGGTGAACAGAGCGGGGTGGTGGCGAAGGCGTTGCGAAAGCGTGCTCCCTCGCGCGCGAGCTGGTCGATCGCCGGGGTCTCGGCAAAGGGGTGGCCCTCGATCCCGAGGTCGTCCCACCGGAGGTCGTCGACGAGGACCACCACCACGTTAGGCGGCCGCTCACCCGTCGCACGCTCGCTCGGTGCACCTTCGCTCGCCCCCCCGCCCACTCCCGCACGCGCGCAGGCGGTCAGCCCCGCGCAGGCGAGCACCGCGGTGACGAACACACGACGACGCACTCCCCTCATGACGACGCTCCCTGGTGTGCCTTCCATTGTTTCCACTGCTCCACGGTCATCACGGTGCGAAAGCCGACGTGCGAGGTCCCCGTGTCGGGGGCGCCGGGGCTGCGCGCACTCACGCGGTAACCTCGGCAATAGTCGTCGTTGCACAGGTATGACCCGCCGCGCAGCACGCGGGCGGGCTCCCCCTCGGTGCGCGGATCGAGGCTGCGCGGGGGACCGGTGGGGTTGGCCACCTCGCCACGCGTGGCATCGCGCGCATACGTGTCCTGGCGATACCAGTCCTGCGTCCACTGCCACACGTTCCCCGCCATGTCGTACAGGCCGTAGCCGTTAGGCGGATACGTCCCCACGGGGACTGGGGCGGCGGCGTGGCTGGGAAAGGCGCCGTCATAGATGTGCGCCTGCGGATGCTCGGGATCGTACGCGTGATCACCCCAGGCATGCGCGCGCGACGCGACGCCGCCGCGTGCCGCGCGCTCCCACTCGGCCTCGGTGGGAAGTCGACGCCCCGCCCACGTGGCATACGCGACCGCATCGTTCCAGGCCACGTGCACCACCGGATGATTGGGCCGGTCATCGATCGCGCTCCCCGGCCCCTCGGGGTGACGCCAGTCCGCTCCGGGAGTCCACTTCCACCAGCGAGACCAGTCGCGCAGGTCCACGGGGGCGGCGACCGGGGTGAAGAGGAGTGAGCCGGGAACCAGGAGCGCGGAGTCAGGGCGAGGGGCGCCCGCGGGGAGCTGCGCCAGGAGCGCCTCCACATCGGGGGCGCGCTCGGCCACGGTGACGTAGCCGGTGGCCGAGACAAACTCCTGAAAGCGCGCGTTGGTGACGGTGTGCACGTCCATGAAGAAGCCGTCGACGCGCACGCGGTGCACCGGGCGCTCGTCGCCCTTGGAGAACTGGTCCTCGCTCCCCATGAGGAAGTCGCCCCCCGCGATCCAGACCATCCCCGGCGGGGCGTCACCTGGAGGGGCGTCTACCGGCGACACGAAATCGGGCGTCCCTCCCCCCGGCGTGTCGGCACGCTCCGCGTGCGGCGCGCACCCCATCAGCGCCGCCACACAGAGGGCGGCGCGCACGAACGCACGGGGGCGAGGCGAAACGGTCAGCAACGTGCGCTCGAGGAGGAGGAGGGGGTGGCGGGGAGGGACGAAGTTACGGTGCGCGCTCCACGGCCGGGAGAGGGCGCCCGCGCGCGGCGCGAGGGCACGAAGTGGGCGCGACGTCACGGTTGCGGCGTGATATGGCTGTCGGCCGCTAGGGAAACAGCGCGCGGGGGGTTGTCCCACGCGCCATGGAGGACGACCCTTTCCATTGTGGCCAAATCCTCAACCCCTCCTCCTACCTCCGCCCCGCCGTACGCCCCTCTCTTCGAGTCGGTGCGATGCGCGCGGCTGGCCGTCGGCTGGTGCGCGTGGGCGCTGGTGTCGTCGGGATTGATGGTCGTGTTCGGCTCCGCGGCCGCCGATCACGTCGTGGTGCTCTTCATGGTAGAGTTGTGGCTCGCCTGGCGATCGTATCGCGTCAGCGGCCACCCGTACTACCTCGCCCTCTGCGCCCTTCCAGCCATACCGTTGGTCGCACTGGCGCTCCCGCTTCGCCTGCGGGGCGACACGTTGCACGTGACGGCGCACGTGCTGCCGCCGTTGGTCGCGCTCGGCGCGGTCGCCCTCTTGGCCAGCGGTAGAGCGCTCGCGACGCGGCGGTGGCAACGTTTGGCCATGGTGGCGGTGCTCGGCGTCACCGGATGGGGCGCCTATCAGGCGTGGCGTGTCTTCTCAGCTCCTGTGCTCGACACCCCCGAAGGGCGCGCGCAGGTGGCCGGGTGCTATCGAGTGCACCGCGGCCCTGCCCTGCTGCACTGGACCAACGAATCGTGGCCTCCGTCAGCCGCACGCCTTGATACGGCCCGCTGGGTCGAGCCCGAGGAGCCGCAGTTCCCGACGCGTCGCGACACGAGGTCGCCCGTGGGGGGGCCGTATTGGGGCGAGGCGATGATCACCTCGCCCGAGGGCACGCCTGGGTGGTGGCGCGCCAATTCGCGTTCCCTCCGCGTGCTATGGTCGCACAAAGGACAGTACGGGTTCGCCGGTACTTTCCGACTCGCTGGTACTGATCTGGTGGGGAGTGGGCGATGGTTGCAGAACGTCCATGGCGGCGAGCCATTCCGCTCGCGACTGCTGGCGGTGCGCTTGTCCCGTATCGACTGCGCGGCGATGCGTTAGGTGCGTCGTGGCCCCACCCGCGCGCTGCCCCTACTTGGCCCCCGTCACCCGCGCCACCAGCTCCGCTTGTCGCTGGTGCATCAGCATCGGATGCGACGACTGGATCGTCGCGAAGCGCCAGCCGCTGGCCCCGTTGCGGACCACGCCGTGCTGCACCCCAGGCAGCACCGTGACCGTGCCGCTCGTGTCGGTCACCGACTCCGTGTACTTGGCGGTGTAGGTCGCCACGCCCGGCGCGAGTGGGGTGATGATCATCGTCCCCCACGACAGCCGCGTCGACTTGATCCATCCCGGCACCGTGACCACCTCGTCCGGGGGAATGAGCGAGTCGATCGTCTGCACGAGCACCGGCTCGTCAGGCGCAAGGTCCGCCGACATCACGATATCCGGGGCAAAGAAGGGGGCCATGGCGTCGCGCGCCTTCTTCCCCACCGGCGGCGCACTGACGTCCGCGGCGTAGGCGTCGAGGAAGCGCTGGACGCTGTCGCGCATGGCGCTGGCATGGGCGGGCGCCAGCGACGTGGCGGGGCTTCCCGCGGAGCCACTCGCGGAGCCACCAGCGGAGCCACCGGCGGAACAGGCAGCGGCGAGGAACGGCAGGACCAGCAGGGGGCGCATGGACATCGCGGTTCGTTGGGCAGAGGGGGGGATCGCATCACGAGCAGGTCACCTGTCGATCCTTGGCCAAACTACCCGCGCCGTACGGAGCCGCAATGGTTCGGCGTGCTCAGTTGCTGCGGCGAAGCACGAGTTGCAAGTCGACGTTTACCGGCGCCTTGCGCCCGGCAATCGGGTGCATCCACTCGAAGACGAACGAGCGACTGAGGACCACCTCCGTCCCCCCCTTGGCAAACGTCCCCTTCATCACGCGCCACTCGTCGAGCGGGTTCATCTTGTGCACCATCTCGAACTCCAGCTCCACCGGCCCAGACTCGAGGTCGAACGGCGCCTTGGCCATCCACTCCGCTGGCCCCCGCTTGGGGGTGCGCAGGTAGCTGACGTCGCAGCGGGAGAAGAAGCGTGGCGCTTCCCAGGCGTAGGTCCCCTGCTCGAAGTCGAACTGCAGGATCGACGAGCGCACCTGCCCCTTGGGGTCTTTCGCCTCCTTCGCGGGACAGCTGTAACGCGCCACATCGAGCGTGATGTTCTTCGGCGTGACGATCGGGCCGAAGTAGGTCCCGCTATCGCTCACCTGCATCTCGATCGGTTGCTTGCTGTCGGCAATCCAGGTCTCGTAGCGCAGCGTGTCGCGCGTGTTAGGCGTCCCGGCGATCCCGCCCCCCTTGAACGAGCGGTCGAGCACGATGCGCCCGCGGGCCACGCGATCCACCTTCCACGTGACCTGCTGGTTCACCCCCGTCGAGGTGCGCTGGTCGATGGTGCCGCTCCCCTTCATGGTGATGGTGAAGTCGCCCGTCCAGGCCGGCTTGGGGGCAGCGACCCTGGGTTGCAGGAGGACCGGCAGAAGGAGGGCGATGAGCATTGGGGAGAGAGTGGGGTCGCTGTACGCTACCGCCAACCGGGCGCGTGGGCCAGTCGCGGCGACGAGCCTCGGCTCGTGCACGCGGACGCCGCGCCAGACAGTCTCCAGACAGCTCGCCCGTACCTTGGCGCGGTGAGATCGCGACCGCACACCAACCGCTCCTCCTCCGCCTCCCCGCCCCCCTCCTCCATGCGACCCTCTCCGCGTACCCGTCGCTCGCGCATCGCACAGGTCCTGCTGCTCGCCGGGCTGCCGTTGTCGCTGGCGGCGTGCGGCGACGCCGGCGCGCCGGGGATTCTGCCGAGCGTGAGTCTCGTGGAGGTCGCCCCCGATTCAGCGGTGGTGGACATCGGAGACACCGTACGGTTCGTCGCCACGACGAAATCGCCAACCGGGGTCGTGACCTCTCCCGCCCTCGCCACCTGGAAGTCGTCGTCACCAGAGATCGCCACCATCTCGTCCAGTGGTGTCGTCACCGCCCTCCGGTCGGGAGAGACGGTCATCCTGGCGTCGGTGGGACTGGTGTCACGGTCTGCCGTGGTTCGCGTCTCGTCGCGCGTCACGCTGGGTCGGGCCGGCTGCCGAGCGCCTAGCTTGGATCCGTTGGCGGCGACAACGCTGGATGTCGTCGTCGACACGCTCAGCGTCCCGGCGGGATGGAGTGCGCCCGTGGCGGTCTGCACCGACGGCCTGCGGAATCTCGTCGAGCCCGCGGCCTCGGTCACGGTCGAGACCGACGATTCGACCGTCGCCTCCCCCGCACACGGAGCGATCCCGGGCGTCTGGTCCGTGGCCGGGCGTCGGAACGGCAGCACCACGTTCCGGGTCCGCCTGAACGATCGCCTCATCGCTCGCGGTGTGATCACCGTCCAGCCGCTCGCTCGACGCCTAACGGTCGCCCTGCGGCACCAGGACGCTGGCACGGCGCGCCTCGAGTCGTGGAGCCTGGCCGGCACGCCCGACCAGGTGCTGCTCGCCGGCGAAATCCCCGGCGATGCGGAGTCGAGCCTTCGGCTGATGAACGCAGGGCTCGATTGGTCTCCCGATGGCAACGACCTGCTGTACTCCAGCAGCGGCCAGGCGTTCGTGTTGCTGTCGCGCGTTGGGGCACCGGCGTGGCGTTACGTGGCACCGGAGGGGGCGTACACCCCGAACTGGGCCCCCGACGGGACGATCCTCTTCTCGACGCGGGTGGGAGGGCTCCGGCGCGTGGCCGCCCGTCAAGCTACGCTCCTTCCTCCGCCGGCCATCACCGAACCCGCATGGCATGCACGGCTCAGCTTCGACAACCGACTGCTGTACGCCTGCGAGATGGAGCTTCCGTATTCCCCCTACGGTGACGGCAGCGTCTGCCTGCTCACCGCGGGAGTGCGGACCCGGCTGACTTCGTGCGGCTTCAACCCCGACTGGTCTCCCGACGGCGCGTCGGTCGTGACGCTGTGCGGCGCCGTGTCGGTGCACACATTGGGGGCCTCGTCACGACCGTTCACGGATCACTACCTGCTCCCGGCGAACAGCGCGCGCTGGTCGCCCGACGGCACGTCGCTGGCCCTCGTGACGCACGGGCACGTGCTCTGGTTGGCAGCGGCCGACGCGTCGCGCCCCGTATATCGAAGCACCACGGGTGAGTGGTGGCTCGATGCGGTGGCGTGGGAGCGGTGAGCTGGCGGACGAGGCGCGTGGCGGATCCCCCACCGTCGCGGTAGCTTCGCCGTCTCACCTCCCCGCCCTCCCCATGCGCTCTCGTCCACTTGTCGCCGCCGTCCTCTTCGTGGGACTGGCCTCCGCCCTTCCCGCCCAGACCCCCGTTTCCGTCTCGGGGACCGACCGGTTCACGCTCAAGGCGCGCAGCAATGGCGTCGAGTACCGCGTCGACGTCTCGCTCCCGCCGGGGCTCGACACCATGAGTGTGCGACCACCGGTCTTCGTCGTCACCGACGCGAACCTGGCGTTCAACACCGTGCACGAGACGGTGACGATGCTGGGGATCAGCGGGGAGATGGCGCCGGTGATCGTCGTGGGGGTGGGGTATCCGGAGACGGATGGGCGCGGGTACACGCCGGCATACATCGTCAACCGCACGCGCGACTACACCCCGACCAACGCCGCCGGCATGCCCGGGGGCGGCGGGAGCGCGGCCTTCCTCGCCTTCCTCAAGGACGAGCTGGTGCCGATGATGGAGGCGAAGTATCGCGCCGACCCGACGCGGCGCGGGCTCGGAGGGCACTCGTTAGGTGGCCTGTTCGCGACCTACGCCCTGCTGCACGAGCCGGGGTTCTTCTCACGCTACTGGATCGGCTCGCCGTCGCTCTGGTGGGACAACCAGCTCTCCTTCTCGTGGGTCCCGAAGGTCAAGGCGGGCGCCACACAGCCGCACGGGCGTGCCTACCTCACCGTGGGCGCCAAGGAGAGCGCCGTGATGGTCCCGCCGATGCAGCGCATGGCGGTGGAGCTCAAGCGCAACTTCCCCGAGCTGCGTGTCGGGTCGCAGGTCTACCCCGACGAGAGCCACGGGTCGGTGGTGGGGGGGGCCATCAGTCGCGCGTTGCGGTTCCTGTATGGTGAGTTCGGACGCCCGACGGTCGCCCTGTCGCCGGCCGCAAAGGCGGAGTACGCCGGCGAATGGACGGGGACCGGGCTGTCGCTGAGGTTGCGGCCGACGGCCAGGGGTCTCGATCTCGTTCACCTACAGCGGGCAGACGATGGTCGACACGCTCGCCGCCGCCTCGCGCGATACGCTCTTCTCGGCGGGGACGATGTCAGCGCAGTTCGTGGCGGTGCGCGACGCGAAGGGACAGATCGCGAAGCTCAAGGGGACGATGCTGGGCGCGACGCAGGACTATGTGCGGGGGAAGAAGTGAGGCGTGCGCTGGTGCCGCTCTCCTGCACGTAGTTCGACGCCATGCGGGCCCTGCTCCTCCATCACCCCTACACGTACCCACGCTTCGAGCAGGACTTCGTCGATCGCGTCGCCGAGCTCCCCGAGTTTGACGTCGTCGCCGCCGATGTGAACGCGCTCGAGGCGGGGGCGCTGGCGTCGAGCGATAGACCGGTCGCACTCACCGACTACGACGCCGTCATCGTCTTCGTCGCGTTCAAGCGACTGCGTGCCGCGCCGACCCTGGCATGGGGAGACTTCACCGGTCTCCGCGTGCTGATGGATCACGACATCATCCAGAACTACAGCGACATCTTCGACGCGACGCTGGGCGGTGCGTGGCCCCCCGTCTTTCATCGGCATCGCTTCGACTCGGTGGTGACGTCTGGGCGCACGGTGCAGGAACGGCTGGCAGCTGACGGCATCGCGGCCGACTGGGTCCCCAAGGGGTTTGAGCCGGCGCGCTTTCCCACGCGATCCGGGAGGCGCTCCGGGATCGCGACCTATGGCAGCGCCTACGCCTGCCGACAGGTCGCCGAACGTGCGCTGCGAGACGAAGCGATTCCGCTCACACGCCTCGACACCACCTCGTACGTGCAGCTGGGGGCTCGGCTCAACCAGTTCCTGGGATGCCTGGCGATCTCCTCCGAGCTCGAGGTCCCCCCGGAGCAGCGCGCGGCGCTCGTGCTTGGCATGCAACGCTCGCGCGAGCGCTCGTTGCAACGCTCGCCGGAGGGCTCGCTTGCCCGCGACGTGCCGATGCACCCGGGGTTGGAGCCGATGGCCAAGTTCTTCGAGGCGGCGGGGGCCGGCTGCTGTCCCATCGCCGACGCCATGGACGACCTGGCGGCGCTTGGCTTTCGCGACGGCGACACCTGCCTCACGTTTCGTTCACACGCCGAACTCGTCGACAAGCTGCGGGCCGCGATCAACGCCCCGGCGACGCTACAGGCGATGGGAGCGGCCGCGGCGAGGCTCGCCCACGCCGAGCACACGTGGGCACACCGGGCGCGAGCGCTGCGTGACGCCATCGTCCGCCGGCTGCAGCGCTCCACGCCGTAATCGGATCATCGTCAGCCATGCTGGACTTCGTGCGGCACCGGCTCCTCCCCATCTGGCGGCTCTCCGAGCGGCAGCTGGTGCTCGTCCCCGTGATCGTAGTCCTCGGCCTCACCGCCGCGGCCCTCGAGGGGCTCGGCATCGGGCTCGTGATCCCGCTGCTGGCGGTGGTGACCGGGTCGGGCGACATCGGCGGATCGGGGGTGGCCACGTGGCTGCGGAGCTTCGCGGGGGAGATGGAGCCGTCGGCGCGCATCGGCACCATCGCGCTCGTGATGTTCGCCCTCATCCTCCTCAAGAACCTCCTCGCCGCCGCCAACGCCGCGCTTTCGGCCTACGTCTGCGGCCAGGCCGGCCATCGCATCCGCACCGCACTCGCCCAGCGGCTGCTCACCGCCGACTATCCGTTCATGCGCGACCAGGAGCCGGGCGCGCTCATGAACGTGCTCTCCAACGAGTCGTGGCGCGCGGCCGATGCGGTGAACGCGACGCTCAACGTGCTCGTGAACGCCTGTGCGGCGTTGATCCTCTACGGCTTCCTGCTCGCGCTCTCGTGGAAGCTGGCACTGATCATCACCGTGGCCCTGGTCTTCATGCTGCTGGTGCATGGTGTGCTGGCCAAACGGCTGCGTGCGCCCAGCCGCCTGGTGAGCGCCGAAAGTGGCAAGCTGTCGGCCCGCATGCTCGACATCATCCATGCGGCGCAACTCATCCGCCTCTTCAACCAGGAGTCGCGCGAGCAGTCGCGCTTCGACACCGCGTCCGACACCGTGCGCGCTGGCGTGCTGCGATTGCACGTGCGCTCCGGCTTGCTGGCGCCGTTGAGCGAGATCCTCTTTGCGGGGGTCTTCCTCGTCATCATCGTGTCGGCGTGGCGCCTGGGGTTCAGCTTTCCGCTGGTCGCCACCTTCATGGTGCTGCTCCATCGCCTGCAGCCGTACGTGCGCAACCTCCAGGGGAGCTGGGGACAGTTGTGGGGGTGGAGCGGTGCGCTGGAATCGGTGGCCCGGTTGCTGGACACCGACGGCAAGGCGACGGCGCCGACGGGGAGCGTGACGCGCGCTCCCCTCACGCGCGCGATCACCTTCGACCGGGTGACCTTCTCCTACGACACCGTGGCGCGCACCGCCGACGTGCTGCGCGAGGCGAGCTTCGTCGTTCCTGCCTTGCAGGCGACGGGGTTCATCGGGCGCTCCGGCGCAGGGAAGACGACCATCGTGCAACTCCTCACGCGGCTCGTGGAGCCGAGTGATGGCGTGATTCGTGTCGACGACATCGCCCTAGGTGAGATAGATCCCGCCACCTGGCGCGGACGCATTGCCGTCGCCAGCCAGGACCTCGAGTTGGTGAACGCGACGGTGTTCGAGAACATCGCCTACGCACTGCCTAACGCCTCGCAGCCCGATGTCGAGCGCGCGGCCCGACTGGCGGAGGCGCATGATTTCATCGCCGCCCTGCCGCAGGGCTATGCGACGTTGATCGGTGCCGGGGCCACTCGCCTGTCGGCGGGACAGCGGCAGCGCATCGCGCTGGCACGGGCGATTCTCTGCGAGCCGGAGATCCTGGTGCTCGACGAGGCGACCAATGCGGTCGATGGCGTCTCGGAGACGGCAATCCTCGAGACCATCAAGGCGCGCTCGGGGCGCTCGACCACACTGCTCATCAGCCACCATCATCGCACGATTTCCGTCTGCGACCGCGTGGTGGTGCTGAATGATGGGCGAGTGTCTGCACAGGCCGATTGGGCGTCGGTGCAGCACCTGCGCATGGAGGAGTTGTACGAGCTGGGGACGACCGGATGATGGTCCCGTCCACATGATCGTCCTGTCGACATGATTCCTTCGTGGGGACCGCCATGGACCGGCGCGCGGCGCAACCGGCTACTGGCCTTGCTCGCCGTGCGCAACGGAATGCGTTACCTCCCCGGCTTCCTGCGCAATGTCGCCCCGCAGGTTGACGGGATCGTCGCGCTGGACGATGGCTCGACCGACGGCTCTGCCGAGCTGCTGGCGGGACACGGTGCCGTGCTCGAGCTGTTGCGAAACCCGGTGGATCGCGCGGCGTGGGACGAAGTGGGCAATCACCGGGCGCTGATTGCCGCTGCGCTCCGTCACGCCGCCGACTGGGTGGTGTGCGTGGATGCCGACGAGCGGTTGGAGGAGGAGTTCCGCGCGCGGGCCGAGCGCGTGATCGCGCGCGGGAAGCTGCTTGGCCACTCGGCCTACGCGCTGCGCCTGCGCGACATGTGGGATAGTCCCGAGCAGTACCGCGTCGACGGGATCTGGGGGCGCAAGATGGTCGCGCGCTTCTTTCGCCTTAGGGCCGACCACGAGTTCGACCCCCGCGAGCTGCACGCACACAAGGCGCCGATGCAGGGGCTACGCAACGGGCGCTTTCCCAAGGCCGACCTCACGATCTATCACCTGGCGATGCTCCACGCCGACGATCGCGCGGCGCGCCGGGCGCGGTATGAGAAGGCCGATCCCGACAACCGGTGGCAGCGGATCGGGTACACGTACCTGACCGACACGAACGGGTTGCAGCTGCGCACGTTGCCGCGGGGGCGCGGTTTCACCGACTGAACGTCTCGCGGCGGCGGCTATCGCTTGCGGCGTAACCAGTCGAGCCAGTGTCGTGACCGCTGCGCTGGAGGCGACGCGACGGGCGGCGGCGGCTCGTCGCTGACGGCGCGCAGTTCCCCGAACAGCTGCTGTTCCCCGCTCTCGGCGAGAAAGCGCTCGAGCAACGTTCGACCGACCGGATCGGCGGCGAGCCGGTCGATGCGCTGCTCCATCCGCCAGTCCGCGTACTTGAGCTCAACCAGCAGGCTCTTGAAGCGATCGATCTTGGCGAGACTGTGCTCCTGTCCCGTGAGCGCCCGGAGGTAGACCGACTTCGCCAGCGTCCGGTGATCGGCGATGTCCGGCATGTGCCGGTCGTGGACGAACTGCGCCAGCAGGAAGTTGGTGTCGAACAGGTAGTAGGAGAGGCGAGTGAGGAAGGAGTCGTTAGGCCCGGTGATGTGGGCCGTGTGGAAGTCCTTGCGCAGCAGCTCGTCGCCCAGCTGCACCATCCCGCTGAGCAGCATGTAGACCTGCCGACGCGCCAGCTCCTGCTGCGTATCGCCGAATGCCTGGGCGATGCGTTCGACGGAGGAACGCTCCCGCGTGTGCATCCACCAGTCCCGCACCTCGCCGAATGGCCAGTCGAGCAGGCAGAACCAGCTGCTGGCACCGTCACGGACCAGCGATCCATAGCCGACCGCCGGAAAGACCCGCACGCCTTGCTGGTGCAGGTAGCGCGAGACGATGAACTCGTGCCTCGCTTGCTGGTACGACATCGCGCCGGCGAACGCCCGTCCGTGGTCCTTGGCGGCGTCCAGCGTTGCCGCCCCTTCGGCGTCGTAGCGGGGGAGCGGATAGGGTTTGTCGTGTTGTCGCCCCATGCGCACCGGGCCGCCCTGATAGCCGGCGCCCTTGATCTTGATCCCGCCGTGGAACGACGAGCCGAGCGCCGGAATGATGAGCGAGCGGTCGCCGTCCAGGATGTGTCGGCGCGGCTTCCGGCCGAGTAGGCAGTCGAAGACCTGCGCCGCGTCGGCGTCGCTCAGCGCCGGATCTGCCAGGAGGCTGATCCGCGTGCCGTCGCGGTCGTGCACGAGGGGGCGAAGACTGCTCTCGGAGTTGATCAATCTCTCACCGCCGTGCCGGACGTCGTGAGGGCGCCAGCAGCATAGGCGACGCTCCCTGCGACGACGAAGGGGAGCGCGCGGAAGAGGTGCGCGCGTTCGGGCGGGGCGCTCCGCGCGGCGAGGATCACTGAACGTCCCACGTTCCACGGAGCGCGCAGCATGACGCGCGCGCGTTGTGGCCCGCGGTTCTCGATCGATCCCTGCGTGGCCGCGTGCAGCCGCCCGCGCCGAAAGAGGTCGCGAAGCATCGCGCCCGCGGTCACCGGATAGCGGTGCGCCGTGAGAGCATCGGCGGCGAACACCAAACGATCGTCTGCTGGGATGCGCGCATTGAACTCGGAGTCCTCGCCGGCGCGCAGGTCTTCGCGGAAGAGGCCAAGCCGTTCGAAGAGGCGCCGGTCGTAGGAGAGGGAGTAGAAGAGGCGCTGGCTGGGGTGCGTGACGCCGAGCCGGCGGTTGTGCAGGAGGAGGAGCGCCGCCCAGGCGGCGGCAGACTCCGTGTAGGCATTGGTCATCGCGCTGGCGACCGCAGCAGCGCCGGCGTGGTGCTCGCGGAGGCGGGCCACCGCCCACCCCGGGGCGGCGAGGCAATCGGCGGCGAGGAAGGCGACGTAGGGCGCGCTCGTCAGGCCGATGCCGACGTTGCGCGCCGCCCCCGGATAGAGGCGATGGCTCACACTGTGCACCGGGACGTCGAGCGCCGCCGCGCGAAGGCGCGCTGCCGGGTCGCCCCCGCCCGAGTTGACCACGATCACCTCCACCGGCAGCTCCTGCTGCAGCACCGACCGCACCGCGTCGGCGATGAAGGGCTCATCGCGATAGGACATCACCACGCAGGCGAGGTGCGCCGTCATGGCGACGCTGCCTGACGAGGGTGATGCCAGCGGGCCGGCAGCTGCGCCACCTGCGAGGCGACCCCGACCACCGACGCGCCGAGGTCGACGGCGAAGAAGGCGATCGTCGCCGCGAGATAGCGCGGTGCGCTCCCCAGGACCCCCGCCTTGTAGAGCGCGGCGAGGATCCCGAGCCCGGGAATCGAGAGATAGAGGAGCGGCGCCCACAGCGGGACGATGCCTAACGCGGCGCCGGCGGCGGCGAGGGCGAAGACGAGGCGGTCGGCGTAGCCGAGCGAGGCAAAAGCCGCTTCGAGGCGATGCGCGAGTGATGGCGCAGACAGCGTCGAAGGCGTGCGTGACGCCAACGCCTCAGGTGGTGTGGTGGCCGTGGGCCCCGACCGGTGGCGAATCTGAAAGGCGCCGCGCGACCAGCGGACGTGCTGCCGCCAGTACTGGCGCAGGTTCGCGACCAGCGTGTTGCCTGCCACCGCCGAGCGAACGAAGCGAATGCGCCAGTGCCGCCGCGAGATGCGGGCACTGGTGGCCACGTCCACGCCGACCGGGACGAGCGGAAAGCCGCCGATCGCGTCGAGTGCGGTGCGGCGATACGCCGAGGCACCGAGCGTCGGCGGGTTGAGTCCCAGGCGGTCGGTCCCCGCGGACGTCACCAGCTGGTGTACCCAGGTGGTCACCGCCGCGTAGCGCGTCACGATGTTCTCATCGTGGTTGACCGGAGCCAAATACGCCGCAGCGCCGCCGACCGCGTCGTCGGCGAAGGGGCGCACGAGCTCGCGCACGAAGTCGGGGAGCGGCTGCAAGTCGGCATCGACCACCGCGACGATGTCCGCGTTCGCGACCAACAACCCGGCGTTGAGGGCCGCCGCCTTGCCGTGCGCCGTCGGCTGCACGACGACCTGAGTGTCGCTGCGCGCTGCCGCCCACGCGTGGAAGAGCGCCGGGGTGTTGTCGGTGCAGCCGTCGGCGACGAGGACGAAGGAGAGACGGTCGGCGGGATACTCGAGGCGCGCGAGGGCGTCGAGGACGCGGCCAGCGACCGGGGATTCGTTGCGGGCAGGGACGAGGACGGTGACCGAAGGGAGGTCAGTCGCGGGAGGAAGGGGACGCGGGGGGCGGAGCGCGGCGAGCAGGTACGCGCAACGGCGTGCCGTCAGCGCCAGGATGGCCACGATCACGAGCGTCTCGATGACGGTGATCATGGCCTGGGGCCGGAGGGACGGACGGCGTTAGGCAGCGGCGCGCGGCGCGGGGGCATGACGAGCGAGGGGGGCAGCGGTGCGGGGAATACCGGTGAAGGATGCCGGGGATTGCCGGGCTGGACGGCGTGAGGAGGTGCTGGAAGGATAGGTCGAGTGCGGGGGGATGGGGATGCTATTGGAGGATGGTTGGGGATGGGGTGGCGTCACGGAGCGGGGCAGCGCTGGGGTCAGCGCCGTGCGCTGACCCCAGATTCGCCCCCCGATCCGAGCAACGCGAGGCCTTGCGTCTCGAGGAAGCGTTGCGCGTTCCTGGTCGTGAAGGCGGGCGCGTGATCATGACGCGGAGGCTGTGACAGGTGCAGGCGCCTGACGAACGGGCCACATCTCATCCGGAGCGCCCGCGTGTCCGCGCATCGCACCAGTTCCAAACCGCGTGGGACTTCTCAGGAGAATGCCGATTGTCAGGCGCCGCGCAGGTCGCCATCGTCCGGTCGCCTGCAGGCGTGGAGATGCGATGCCTGCACCCCAGTGTTTGTATGCTGACCGCCTGAGCTCACTCGGCCGCCTCCTCACCGGGTTTCTCCCGTGCTGCGTGCATGACGCCGCCACGGTGACCGGTCCGAGCCCGCAGGTCTCCGTCGCTCAAGCAACCGTGTATCGGCAGCCGACCGGCGATCGGTCCCGCCTGCCCGTTGTTCCGCTTCGGGAGGAAGCGTGTCCGTGGTGCGTCCGGTCGGCGAGTGCGCCGACGCGCGTCGTGAAGGCGACGTGCGAGCGCTGGCCGCCGACCATGAGTCCCACAGATCGAATGTAGACGCCACCGAGCGCGGAGGTGGCGGGGCGCACACCGGCGCCCGGGTTGTCCCTGCTACGAGGCGAGCGGCCGTGCGGCTCGCCTATCGAGAGGAGGGCACACATGAAAACGATGTCCCGATTCTCCAGCACCGTCATCACCTCCCTGGCACTCGCGACGCTCGCGGGCTGCGTCGGGGAGCCCACGGCGCCGGTACGCGATGCCGCGTCCGCGCCTGACGCCTCGACGCCGGCCGCGGCGATAGGCGCCGACCAGGCGACGCAGCAGGTCGTCGCGTCGGGGACCGGTTGGCGGGTCCTTCACCTGTCCGGCGCGGCGCCGGCAGCCAATGGCATCACGAGGATGGTCAATGAGGACATCCTGGTGGCGGACTCGCTCGCGGCGCTCGAGGAGGCACCGATCTCCGCGCTCGCCAAGAGCGAGGTGAAGTCGTCGTTCGCCAGGCTCCCCGCGTCCGAGCAGCGCGGTCCAATCATCGTCAGCATGGCCGCCGCGCAGCAACTCAAGGCGGCACCCGCGACCGCGCGGTGGCCGGAGTGCGAGATCGGCACCAGCAAGTGGTCCGAGACCTTCACGACTCGCAAGAACGTCAGCTATACGCAGTATTCCGTGCCCGGTTCGTTCGTGGGCGCAGCGGCATTCGCGGGCTCGGCAAGCCCCACGGTCTCGGCGAGTGCAACGTTCAACATCTTCCATACGGGTGTGTGGCCGCTGTGCGTCCCCATCGCCGCCACCGTGAAGAGCCTGCGACTGAGCGGCGGGGTGAACGTCAGCGGCAGTGCTGACATCAAGGGCGCGTTCCAGAAGGAATGGAGGACGTCTCTTACCATCATTAGCCCCCAGATCTACGCCGGGGTGGTCTTCATCAGCGTTTTCCCCGTCTTGGTGACGGTCGAGATCCCGATCGACGTTGGCATCGATGGGAACGCGAAGGTCAAGTTCGATGGGAAGGCCACCGCGGAGGCCCACGGCGACTTCGACATGACCTGTGTGTCTGGCAAGTGCAGCACTACCAGGAACACCGCGACGACAACGCGCTGGACCAACAACCGGCTGCCAACGTTCGACGCGCGCGCGACGATCTCGCCGTGGGTCCAGGGGAGCGTCAAGCTCGCACTCTACCTGGGCGTGGTGTCCGGGCAGGTCGGCCTTCGCACGACGCTGAAGAACGATGTCTGGTCCTACTCCGGCAACACATGCGGTGACGCGAACAACGACGGCACGCCGGAGCAGGTGCAGGCCAGGACGCTCGACGCTCGCCTCGGGCTCAACCTGGTGGCGAGCGCCGCATTCGTCGGTGTGAAGGTCGGGAACTGGAGCTGGCGGGTCCGTGACGACTACTTCGTCGGCTTCTACGACCTCATCGGCTCGACCGCGATGGATCCCATGTTCTACGTCGCCGGGGCGAGTGGGACGTCGTACAGCTTCAAGGGTCGCATGCGTCCCTGTTGGCCCTACGCGCAGACCATGACCTACGGCATCGCGTGGGGCGACGGCAGCAGTCTCGCCGACGTGGGCTACGCGCCAAGCACACTCTTCACACGCGAGCACGTCTTCCCGAAGGTCGGTGTGACGTATCAGGTGAAGCTGACCGCCATGAAGGACGCCGCCGGCCGTGTCCTGAACCGCTCCGTGATCGTTCCGATCAGGGCCAGCGCACGATGAGCCCGATCAGCACCTGAAGCGAGACGCGACCGTCGCGGTCGGCCATGGACGGACATGGTCGGCCGCGACGCCTACCGCAGCCGCTCCTCGAAATACGCGGCCCACTCGCGGTCGATGTCGCGGGCGCGCCACGGGTCGCCAGGAAAGTGACCCGCCACGGGCCAGAGCTTCATGCGCACGTCGCGCCCCCGTTCCTTGAGCGCATTATAGAGTTTGTATGACTGGGTGACGGGGACGCGGACGTCGCCGGTGTTGGAGAGGAGGAGGAGCGGCGTCTTCATTCGGTCCACGTACGTGCCCGGCGACTGCTCCTTCATGAGCGCCAGGTCCTTCGGGAAGGTGAGCGTCTCGCCGTAGGCGCGGATGAAGAGCGACAGGTCGTTGAGGTTGTAGTCGTCCACCAGGTCGATGACGGCTGCACCGGCCATGGCGGCCCGCCACCCGTCGTAGTGCCCGATGAGCCATGTAGTCATGTAGCCGCCGTACGACCAGCCGCTGACGCCAATGCGTGTGGTGTCGACGTAGGCGCGCTTCTTCAGGATCGCCAGCCCGGCCATGATGTCGCGTCCCGGTCCGGCGCCGTGATCGCGGTAGACGGCCGAGTAGAGCGCATTGCCGTGGTTGTCACTCCCACGGTAGTTCGGCTCGAAGACGAGGAAGCCCTTCGACGCCAGGAGCTGCGAGCGCGTGGAGAACGTCTCGCGCGACGAACCCCAGGGACCGCCGTGGATGTTGAGGAGGAGCGGGTACTTGCGCGCCGCGTCGAAGTTGGGGGGGAGCGTCAGGATGCCGTCGAGCGGGAGGCCGTCGTCACTCGTCCAGCGGAACGCCTCCACCTTGCCTAACGTCAGGGCGGCGATGGCGTCGTGGAAGTTGGTGAGGCGCTCCGGCGTGCTGCTGCCGGGGCGCAGCGCGTAGAGCTCGGACGGACGATTGGCCTCGCTTCCGATGAAGATGATGGTCCCATCAGGCGTCAGCGACACGTCGGCGACCCCGATCCGCCCCACGTCGCGCCTGATGGGCGCACCCTCGACGGGAATCTCCCACAGCGCGCTCGCCGTACCATCGGCTACGCCAGCCACCACGCCCTTCGAGTCGGGGCGCCAGATCGCGTAGCTGAAGTTGCGGTCGATGCTGCTCGTCAGGCGGCGCGGCGTGCCACCGGCCGACGGCAGCAGGACCAGCTCTGTCTGGTTCTTCACATGTCCGTCGACCGGACAGGTGAGGGCCAGGTGACGTCCGTCGGGGGAGATCCAGCCGGCGCCGCAGCGGCGCCCTTCGATCCCCGCGATGGGGGTGGGGAGCGCCGTGGGCCCGGCCGCGACCTCGAGGCGGGCGAGTTCGCGATTCTCCCACTCCCGGGTGCCGGCAACATTCTGCTTGGTGAACAGGATCGACGTGCCGTCGGGCGACCAGGCGGTGGTCGCGAAGAGCGTCGGAATCGACCAACTCCCGCGCGCCAGCGGCCTGGCCTCCCCGCCCTCGGCGCCCACCACCCAGAGGTGCACCTGGCGGGGAGCGGCAAGCGTCAGGTAGTCGTTGGCGTTGACCTCGAAGGCGTCATCGAACTTCTCGCGCTTGGCCGGCTCCTCGAACGCCCGATAGGCAAAGGCGGAGCCGTCGGGCTTCCAGGCGTAGCCGACGATGCCAGTGGGCGAGCGCGTCACCTGTCGCGCCTCGCCACCGCTCGCTGGGAGGACGAAGAGCTGCGTCCGACCGTCGACCGCTGCCATGAAGGCGAGCCGATCGCCCGTCGGCGACCAGCGTGGCGTGCTGGCGGTCTTGCGCTGGGTGAGGGTGACGCGTGCGCGGGTCGTGAGATCGACCTGCACGATCTCCGACTCCCAGGCGTTCGCGTCGTAGTTGGGCCAGGCGAGCACGATGACGGCGCGGTCGCCTAGCGGGGACACCTGCACGTCGCTGACGCGGGCGACCTTGGCGTAGTGCTCGAGTCCGAACGACTGCGCGCGCGCGGTGTTCGCGGCGAGGAGCGAGGCGAGGAGCGAGACGCTGAGACGCGAGACGAGGCGGAGGCGCATGGACGGCTGGGCTGTGGGAAGTGGCGCGGACGAATATGGAGGAACGCGCGATGCGTGCCAGCGCTGGGGGCCGTTGGGGATGTCCGGGATTGACGAGAGAGGCGGCAGAGTCGCGACGAACGAGGAGGAAGAGCGCCCGCCCTTCCCCGGCCTAACGCCCCCGCGCCCGCTCCTGCGGCTCCCCGGCCCGCCGCACCCGTCGCCCCGCGCTCGCCCACACCCACCACATGAGCAGCGGCTGCAACGGGAGCCGGATCCAGAGCCCCGCCTCGTACATCGCCGAAACGCCGTGGGCTCGTGCGTCGATCAGCATGAAGACGTTCGCCGGGAAGACGGCAACGAGCAGCGCGAGCAGCCCCCAGGCCGCAGCCCGCCGCGTGGCGGGCAGCAGCAGGCCAAGGCCTCCCGCCACTTCAGCGACTCCGCTGACGGCGACCAGCGCCGACGGCCCGGGGAGCCAGTCGGGGAGCCACGGAGGGACGATGCGTTCGAAGAAGCCGGGAATGACAAAGTGCAGGACGCCGGCCGTCACGAACAGCGCCGCCGGCCCCGGGACCTGCCTAACGTCACTTCGGCTGCGGAAGAGCATGGCGTTGCTGGACCATCGGGTGAACGTCCGTCGACTCGGTCTGGTGCACGATCCAGTCAAACGTGCACGCCGTGCGGACGGTCCGACAGCGCGAGCAGCGGAGCTTCCGTCTCGATCGGGGGATGCGTGGCCGAGACCCGCTCTGCCTGGGCCTACTGCCGCGCCACCCTGGCCGAGGTCCGGTTCCTGAGAGACATGCGGGCTCTCCGTGTGTCGGGGTGCGTCGCGATCCTCTTGCGCCACAACTCAAGATCGCTTACAATGTAGTCACTTGTAACCACATTCTATGCGCACCATCGGCATTCGTGACCTCAAGGCCCACCTGAGCCAGACGTTGCGTGACGTGCAGCGCGGGGAGCTCTATCTCGTCACCGATCGCGGGCGCGTCGTGGCGGAGCTGCGTCCCCCCGGCTCGGAGGCCGCGGCGCTGACCCCCGAAGACTCGGCTCGGCGCGCCATGCTCGCGTCAGGCGAACTGCGCGCCGCGGAGGCGCCTCGCGCCCCGTATCGCCGGAGCGACATCACCCTCCCTGAGGGGGTCGCGTCCGAGCTGCTCGACTGGGTGCGGGGCGAGCGTTAGGCATGGTCGTCTACGCCGATTCCAGCGCCGTCCTCGCCTGGTTGCTGGGGGAGCCGCGTGCGCAGGCCGTGCGCACGCTGCTGGAGTCCGCCGAGCACGTGGTGACGTCGCAACTCACGGCCATCGAGTGCGCGCGCGTGCTGCATCGCGCGCGCGCGTTAGGCGTGCTCTCGCTCGAGCAGCGCACCGCCCTCTTTCGCGACTTCCGTGACGCGTCGGCGCAATGGGAGCACCTGGCCGTGGGGGATCGTGTCTCGCGGCTGGCGTCGGCGCCGTATCCCGTCGAACCGATCCGGGCGCTCGACGCCTTGCACCTCGCCAGCGCCTTGCTCGCGCGCGAGGCGTGGCCGCAGCTCACGATGCTCAGCCTCGATCAACGCGTGCGCGACAACGCCACGGCACTCACCATCCCGGTCGCGCCAGCCTGACGCGGAATGGTCGACAGGTAGGGACCGGACGGCTCAAGGGCGCGGGGGGGGCCCGCCATCCGGCGGCGGCCCCTCGCGCGGCGGACGCCCATCCCGCGGTGGCGGCCTGAAGGGATCCGGGAGCCTGCTCATCCGCGCCAGTCGGTCGCGCTGCCCCTCGTCGAGAATCGGCGACAGCTGCAGCTGCAAGCTGTCGAGCAGCGCACGCAGTTCGCCTCGCGCCCCGTCGATGACCGTCTGGTTTCGTGCCGCGGTGCGCTCGAGCAGGGCATGCACGGTGTCGCGTTGTGCCGCGGTCGGCTCGATGACCTCCTCCAGATGCGAGACGAAACCGCCGGGGCGCCGCAGCCCCCCCGCCCGCGCGCCAAGCTGCCGCATGAGCAGCCCCTGGGTCACCATGCCAAGCACGACGCCGAGCGCCAGCGTGGCGACGAGGATCGCCGCTGACTTGGTCTCCGCTTTCATTGAGAGCCGTCCCCCCACGCGAGGAGTTCATTGTCCAGGGAATAGGCCGAGGCGAGCGTCACCGCCGGGAGCCCGATCGCCCGCGAGACCAACGACTGTCCCGACGCCGGCGTCCCCCGCAGGTTGAGCACGGCGATGAC
>JADKAQ010000025.1 GCA_016719105.1 Gemmatimonadota bacterium
CCCAGCAGGCCGCGCTGGCCCTCGCCACCCTCCCGCACCAAGCCTGGCTCTCCGCCGACGCGATCCTCCGCACGCTGTATCGCCTCTTCGTGTCGCGCCGCTACCTCCTCTCGTGGCAATCGGCATCGCAGGCCGAGCGCAGCGTCCGGAGCGTCGGCGCCGAGAGCTGGCGGGCGATGCGTTGGTCGACCGCGTTCGTCGGCCTCGGGACGATCGCACTCTCCTACGTCGCGCTTGGGCGCCACTTCACGTCGGGCGCGACGACGGCGTCGTTCCTGTCCGCGGCGCTCCCCGTGGGGAGCCTCGTGCTGCTCTGGCTCGCGTCGCCGTGGATGGTCACGCGCCTCGGCAAGACGACCGTTCCGCGCCGCGACACGCTGGCGGGCGAGGAGCGCGACGCGGCGATACGCTACGCGCGACTGCACTGGCACTTCTTCGACCGCTTCGTCAGCCGCGACACGCACTGGCTGGCGCCAGACAACTTCCAGCTCGATCCGGAGCCGGTGGTGGCGATGCGCACCTCGCCGACCAACATCGGACTGCAGCTGCTGGCGACCGTCAGTGCCCACGACCTCGGCTTCATCACCGCGCCCGACATGACGCGGCGACTCGAACAGACCGTCGCCACGCTCGCGACCCTCGCCCGCTACCGCGGCCACTTCTACAACTGGTACGACCTGCACGACCTGCACGTCCTCGCCCCACCCTACATCAGCACCGTCGACAGCGGCAACATGGCGGGGCACCTCATCGCGCTGCGGCAGGCGTGCCTGCAGCTCGCCACGCGTGAGCCGTCGCTCGCCGACCGGTTGCAGCGGCTGGCCGAGCAGGCGTACGACTTCGTGGCAGCGATGGACTTCACCTTCCTCTACGACGACGCGCGCAAGCTCCTCACCATCGGCTACCACCCCGACTCGTTCACCCCCGACGCCGCCTGCTACGACTTGCTGGCCTCCGAGGCCCGACTCGCCAGCTTCGTCGCCATCGCCCGCAAGGACGTCCCGATCGAGCACTGGTTTCGCCTGTCGCGTTCGCTCAACCGCACCGGGGGACAGACCGCGCTCGTCTCGTGGAGCGGGAGCATGTTCGAGTACCTCATGCCGGTGCTCGTCATGCGCTCGCTGGCGAACACGATCCTCGAGCAGACCTACCACGGGGCGCTCGCGCGTCACATGGCCTACGCCCGCGCCCGCGACGTGCCGTGGGGGGTGAGCGAAAGCGCCTACAACGTGCGCGACCACCAGCAGACGTACCAGTATCGCGCCTTCGGGGTCCCCGACCTCGCGCTGCAACGCGGGCTGGGGCGCGACCTCGTCGTCGCTCCCTACGCGACGGTGCTCGGGGCCCTCATCGACCCCCCGCGCGCGCTGGGCAACCTGCGCGCCCTCGAGGCGCTGGGCGCGTTAGGCGACTACGGCTTCTTCGACGCCCTCGACTTCACGCGCCCCACCGCTGGGCACCGCTTCGCCCTGGTGCGCACGCACATGGCGCATCACGTCGGGATGTCGCTGGTCGCGCTCACCAACGTGCTGCTGGACGACGTGTGGCAGGAGCGCTTTCACGGCGACACCATGGTGCAGTCGGCGGAACTGCTCCTGCACGAGCGCGTGCCACGCCGCCTCGTGCTGCAAGGCGCGCAGTCGGCACGCCCCGACGATGCGCGTCCCGCGCTGGAGGGTGAACGCCCGGTGGTGCGCGAGGTCGGCGCTTCCATCGCGACGGAACCGCGGGTCGCCCTGCTCGGCTCCCCGCCGTACACCGTCATGCTGAACCACAACGGGAGTGGGTACAGTCGGTTTGATTCGCTCGCCGTCACGCGCTGGCGCGCCGACGGGACGCGCGACGATCTCGGGCAGTACTGCTACCTCAAGGACATCGCGTCGGCGCGCGTCTGGTCGTCCGGTCACCAGCCCGTCGCTGCCCCCGCCGATTGGAGCCGCACCTCGCTCGCGCTCGATCGCGTCGCCATGCATCGCCGCGACGGCGACCTCGAGACGCATTCCGAGATCACCGTCGTCCCCGCCGACGCCGCCGAGGTGCGCCGCGTGACGATCACCAACACCGGGCGCGAATCGCATGACGTGGAGCTCACGTCGTACGGCGAGATCGTGATGGCCACCCCCGACGCGGACCGGTCCCATCCTTCGTTCTCCAACCTCTTCGTCGAGACCGAGTGGCATGAGTGGTGTACGGCCATCACCGCCACACGCCGCCCACGTTCCAGCGACGACCCGCGGCTCTGGTGCGTGCACATCGTCGATGCCGGCCCCCATCGCATCGGCGCCGTCAGCTGCGAGACCGATCGCGCCCGCTTCCTCGGCCGCGGGCGCTCGCTGCGCAACCCGATCGCCCTGGAGCAGGACGGCCCGCTCTCTGGGACCACCGGCGCCGTCCTCGATCCGATCTTTGCCCTGCGCACGCGCGTGCGCGTCGCCCCGGGTCAATCCGTCAGCGTGGCCTTCACGACGCTAGTGGCCGAAAGCCGGGCCGCCGCCTTCGCCCTGGCCGACCGCTATCACGATTCACATGCCGCGCAGCGCGCCCTCGACCTCGCGTGGGCCTCCACCCAGATCGAGCTGCGTGAACTCGGCATCTCCCCGGCAAGCGCCGCCGCCTTCCAGGACCTCGCCACGCAGCTGCTGTATCGCGGCGGCTCGCTGGCCCCGCCACTCGACGAGCTGCGCCGCAACCGCGGCTCGCAACCCCTCCTCTGGACGCACGGGATCCCCGGCGACCTCCCCATCGTGCTCGCGACGATCGACGCGCTCGACGGGCTCCCGACGCTGCGCGAGCTATTCGAGGCGCATCGCTACTGGCGCCGTCGCGGACTCGCCGTCGACCTCGTCGTGATCAACGCACAGCCGCACGACTATCTGCAGGCGCTGCGCGATGCCATTGGCGAAGCGATGGTCCTGGCCAACGATGCCGCCCTCACCGATGTCCCCGGCGGCGTCTTCGTGCGACGACGCGACACGATGCAGCCGAACGAGTACCTCATGCTCTCGGCCTCGGCGCGCATGCACGTGAGCTGCGACGGGCGCACCCTGGCGAGGGTCCTCGCGGCCGCCGAGGCACGCGCGAGTGCCGATGGAGGGACACGCGCCAGTCACGCCGTCGCCAGCATCGACCGCCGACTCTCCCCTCCCTTCATCGCCCAGCTCCCTCGCGTCGACGTCCTCGCTTCCATCGTCTCCGCGCTGCGCCCGCTCGTCGCCCCCCTCATCGGCCCGCTGCCAGCGCGCCTCCCGCGCGCCGCCGACGGCGGCGCCGAGGGAGCCCCGCCGCTACCGCCACTCCGGTTCGACAACGGCATCGGCGGCCTCGATGCACGCGATGCGTACCACATGCATGTCGACCACCGCCACCTCCCGGCCGCACCGTGGGCCAACGTCATCGCCAACCCGGCCGGTGGCTTCATCGTCACCGAACGTGGCGCGGGGTGCACCTGGGCGGAGAACGCGCACTTCTTCCGCCTCACCCCGTGGCATAACGACCCCGTCGCCGATCCCATCAGCGACGTGATCTACCTTCAGGATGCCGACAGCGACGCGCTCTGGAGCGCCACGCCCGCCCCCGTCCCGCACGACGGGCGGTACCGCGTCTGCCACGCCCCGGGCCGCTCCACCTTCGATCACGAGCACGGCGGCATCGCGACCGAATTGCAGCTGTCGACACCGCCGGACGATGCCGTCAAGCTGTCGTTGCTGCGCATCACCAACCACTCGGCGCGCCCCCGGCGACTGGTCGTCACCGCGTACGTCGAATGGACGCTCGGCGCGCGGCGCGAGGACGCGCAGTCGCGCGTGCACACGCGCTTCGTCCATGAGCAGCACGCCATCTTCGCCCAGAATCACTTCGACCCATACTTCGCCGGGTGGACCGCCTTTCTCGCGACGTCGGCGCCGGTGGCGAGCTTCACCGCGGACCGCACGTCGTTCCTCGGGCGCAACGGCACCCTCATGCACCCCGCGGCGCTCCTGCACGACGCGCTCGACGGCGTGGCGGGGATCGCCCTCGATCCGTGTGGGGCCTTGCAGTTGACGGTCGATCTCGCCCCCGGCGCCTCACGAGAGGTCACCTTCCTCCTCGGTGCCGCACCCACCGAAGACGCGGCGCGACAGGTCATCGACCGCCTGCGACCGACGGGGGCGTCCGCACGCGCCGCCGCGGCAGCCGGGGACGCGTGGACGTCGCGACTTGGCGTCGTCACCGTGCGCACGCCCGACGAAGCGTTCAACGCCATGGTCAACACGTGGACGCTGTACCAGGCGTTCGCCTGTCGCATGTGGGCACGCACCGCGGTGTACCAGAGCAGCGGTGCCTACGGCTTCCGCGACCAGCTGCAAGACGTGCTCGCCTTCGTCTACGCCGAGCCGGCCATCGCACGCGCCCACATCCTGCGCGCCGCGGCGCGGCAGTTCGTCGAGGGGGACGTGCAACACTGGTGGCACCCGCACACCGGACGTGGCGTGCGCACCCGCTTCTCCGACGATCTCGCCTGGCTCCCCTACGTCGTCGAGCGCTACATCCGCGTGACCGGTGACGCCACCGTGCTCGACGCGTACGTGCCGTGGCTCCGCATGCGCCCCCTCGAACCGCACGAGCACGAGGTCTACGACCTCCCGACCGTGACCGACGAGCATGGCAGCGTGTACGAGCACTGCCTGCGTGCACTGCACCGCGCCTGCACCACCGGGTCGCACGGCCTCCCGCTCATCGGCACGGGAGACTGGAACGACGGCATGAGCCGGGTGGGCGCCGAGGGGCGCGGCGAGAGCGTCTGGCTCGCCTGGTTCCTCATCGAGACGCTGCGTGCCTTTGCACCACTGGCCGACGCGCGCGGCGATCGCAACGAGGCGACCTTCATGCGGCGCCAGGCGGTGGCCTATGCCGACGCGATCGAACGCCACGGCTGGGACGGCCACTGGTACCGGCGCGCCTTCTACGACGATGGCACGCCGCTCGGGTCGTCGGACAGCGAAGAGTGCCGCATCGACTCCATTGCCCAGAGCTGGAGCGTGATCTCGGGGGCCGGCACCGAGGCGCGACAGGTGATGGCGATGGAGGCGCTCGACACACAACTCGTCGATGAGTCCGCGCGCCTCATGCCGCTGCTCACGCCCCCGTTCGATCGCGGGACGCACGATCCCGGCTACATTCGCGGCTACCTCCCGGGCGTGCGCGAGAACGGGGCGCAGTACACGCATGCCGCTCTGTGGGGCGTGATGGCGACGGCATTGCGTGGGAAGGGCGATCGGGCCTTCGAGCTCTTCCAGATGCTCAACCCGCTCACGCATGCCGCGACCGCCGCCGATGCCGCAACGTACAAGGTCGAACCGTACGTCGTCGCCGCCGACGTCTATACGACGCCGTCGCAGCTGGGACGCGGCGGGTGGACCTGGTACACCGGATCGGCGAGCTGGATGTATCGCGTCGCGCTCGAGACGATCCTCGGCTTCACCAAACAGGGCGACACCCTACGCCTCGAACCGCGGGTGCCGATGGCGTGGAATGAGTACGGCATCGCCTATCGCTTCGGGTCGGCCACCTACGACATCACCGTCCGCTTTCCCGGGACCGTGCAACGGCTGGGTGGCGACGTGCGCGTGGACGGGGTCTTTGCACCTGACGGAATCATCCACCTGCAGGACGACGGGCAACGACACGTCGTCCTGGTGAGCCCGTCGGTCGAGCCGCTCCGCTAGATCGGCTCGGGGAATTCACCGCGCAGGGGCTGGCCGGGGGCAACCCCCACCAGGCGCAGCCGGCCCATACCGCCCAACCGTTCGACGTCGCACGCCGTCCACCCGGCGGCCTCGGCCCGGGTGCGGCTCGCCGCGAGATGATCGAGGATGGCCGTGTGCGCGAGCCAACTCGATCCGCTCTTGTCCACTCCGCTGGCCAGGCGGTCGAAACGGGCCTGCAGGCGATTGAGCTGTGAGGATGGTTCCAACATGGTGCCTCCGGGCATCAGGGCACGACGCGTCGCGCCCGGGGTGGCAGCGCGCACCGAACGATCGCTCGGTGCCGTGCGTCCCTCACTAAAGATGTAGGGTGTACCGCGGCGGTGAGGCGATGCCGCGGCCGACCGCGCGCTCGAGGCGCCCTGACGCACCACGCCCTCCATCGACGCCCCGACGGGCACCGCACGGGCCCCGCACGCGCGCCGGCATGCGCGCGAGGGCACGCGCGCGAGGGCACGCGCGCGAGGGCACGCGCGGGCGCCGGCCATCGCGCATGGCGGCCACGAGTGTCGGCCGTGATCCCCTGCACGGAGGTCTTTGCCAAGCTTTACGGATCGCGGGCTGGGCATTGACATCCCTTCACACCTGTAAACGCTGGCGGCGGAGCAGCGTGATTCGGTACGTTAGGGCTCCGGCCGTGGCGCGGGAAACGTTTACGCCGCCTCGCCGGCCCCCCCCCAAACCGACCTCTCGAATGTCCGAGCATCGACTCCGGCACGATATCTCCCTCCTCGACGCCACCACCGTCCACCTCTTCAGCGAGGGGACGCTCGACCACGCCCATCACGTTCTCGGGTCGCGCCCCCACGTGGCCGATGGCGTCCAGGGCACCTACTTCGCCGTCTGGGCGCCTAACGCTGCGTCCGTTTCGGTGATGGGTGACTTCAACGGCTGGTCCCGTCACGCCCATCCCATGCGCCTGCACGGGCAGTCGGGGATCTGGGAGCTCTGGATCGCCGGCGTGGGACACGGCACGCACTACAAGTACCACGTCGTCGGTCGCACCGGCGGCTACACGGCCGACAAGACCGACCCGTACGGCTACCACAGCGAAGTGGCGCCGCGCACCGCGTCCATCGTGTGGAAGCTGGACTACGACTGGAACGACGGCGACTGGATGGAGCAGCGCGGCACGCGTCGCGCCCTCAACGGGCCGATGTCGATCTACGAGGTCCATCTCGGCTCGTGGATGCGCGTCCCCGAGGAGGGCAATCGCTCGCTGACCTACCGCGAGATCGCCCCGATGCTCGCCGAGTACGTCACCCGCATGGGCTTCACCCACGTGGAGCTGATGCCGGTGATGGAGCACCCGTTCTACGGCTCGTGGGGCTACCAGGTCTGCGGCTACTTCGCCGCCACGTCGCGCTACGGCACGCCGCAGGACCTCATGTTCCTGGTCGACACGCTGCACCAGCACGGCATCGGCGTCATCTTCGACTGGGTCCCGTCGCACTTCCCCACCGACGCGCACGGGCTGTCGTACTTCGACGGCACGCACCTCTACGAACACGAGGACCCGCGCAAGGGACACCAGCCCGACTGGGGGAGCTACATCTTCAACTACGGGCGATACGAGGTGCAGAATTTCCTGCGCTCGAACGCCGTGTTCTGGCTGGAGATGTTCCACGCCGACGGGCTGCGCGTCGACGCCGTCGCGTCGATGCTGTACCTCGACTTCTCCCGCAAGGACGGCGAGTGGATCGCCAACCAGTACGGCGGCCGCGAGAACCTCGAGGCCATCAACTTCCTGCAGCGCCTCAACGAGAGCGTCTACCGCGAGCACCCGCACACGGAGACCATCGCCGAGGACTCCACCGCCTGGCCGCTCGTCACCCGCCCCGTCTACCTCGGCGGGTTAGGCTTCGGCATGAAATGGGACATGGGGTGGATGCACGACACCCTGGCCTATTTCGCGCAGGACCCCATCTACCGCCGCTACCATCACCAGAAGATCACCTTCCGGATGATGTACGCCTTCGCGGAGAACTACGTCCTCCCCATCTCGCACGACGAGGTGGTGCACGGGAAGGGGTCGCTCATCAACAAGATGGCGGGCGACAACTGGCAGAAGCGCGCCAACCTGCGACTGCTGCTCGGCTACCAGTATGGGCAGACCGGGAAGAAGTTCCTCTTCATGGGCTGTGAGTTCGGCCAGTATCGCGAGTGGAACCACGACGCCTCGCTCGACTGGCACCTGTTGCAGCGCCCGGAGCACCGCGGCATCCAGCAGTGGGTGGCTGACCTCAACCGGCTGTATCGCGAGGAGCCGGCGCTGCACGAGCTGGACAACGATCCCGCCGGCTTCGAGTGGGTCGACTGCAACGACAACGAACAGAGCATCGTCAGCTTCCTCCGCTACAACCGAGACAAGTCGCGCGCCGTGCTCTGCGTGTGCAACTTCACCCCGGTGCCACGACGTGGCTTCCGCGTGGGCGTTCCCGAGAGCCTGCGCTGGGACGAGCTGCTCAACAGCGACGCCACCATCTACGGTGGCTCGGGATGGGGGAACCTCGGCGGCGTCTTCACCGAGGAGTCGTCGATGCACGGGCGCGAGCGCTCCGTCACGCTCACGCTCCCGCCGCTCTCGATCTCGTTCTTCCGCATGGTCCCCGTGCCGTCGGCTGCGGTCGACTTCGAGGAAGCGCCGGACGCACTCGCCGACATCATGGGGATCGATCCGCTCGACGCAGCCCCGATCGACGGGGAGGCTGAGGTCCGCGAGGTCGTCAGCGCCGAGGACGTGGTCGACGCGCTCGAGGTGCTGAGTGTCGTCGAAGCGCTCGACGCCCTGGAGTCGGTCGATTCGATCGACGCCGAGCTGGCGTCGCACGACGACGTCGAGGTCGTCGTCGAGGTGGCGGTCATGGATGAGGACGTCCCAGGCGAGACGCTCGACGAGATTCCCGAAGCGGAAGTCGTTCGGACGGAGACCGAGCGTCCCGCCCCCAGGCCTTCGCGTCGCAAGCCTGCCGCGCGCAAGAGCACGCCCACCGCAACGTCCGCCGAGCCAGGGGGTGCGAGCAAGGCTACCACCGGCAAGCCCGCCTCGAGCAAGAAGGCGAAGGGAGACGCGTCGGCCAAGACGTCCACGAAGCAGCCACCGAGCAAGGGCTCGACGTCCGCCCGCGGCGCAGCGAAGTCCAAGGCCGACACGACCGACTCGCCGTACGCCGATACCGGTACGCCACCGGCACCAGGCTCGCGTAAGAAGAAGCGCTGACACCGGTGCCGACCCGTTAGGCACGTCGAGCCCCTGCCACGGCAGGGGCTCGATCGTTTTCGCCGGCCTCGTGCCGGTCCATGCGCGCCGGCCCGGTCGTGCAGGCCCCATCCCCTCGTGGCCGCGCACGATAGATTTCCCGCTCCCACCCACGACCCGTCGCCCCGCTTCGTCATGCTGTTCACCCCGATCACGTTTCGCGGCCTCACCCTCCGCAACCGCGTCGTCGTCTCGCCGATGTGCCAGTACTCGAGTCGCGATGGCTTCGCCAACGACTGGCACCTCGTCCACCTTGGCGCCTTCGCTGTCGGCGGCGCCGGTCTCGTCCTCAGCGAGGCGGCCGCCGTCACCCCCGAGGGACGCATCTCGCCGCACGACCTCGGGATCTGGGACGATGCCCATGTCCCGTTCCTGCGCCGCATCAACGAGTTTCTCCACGCGCAGGGGGCGGCCAGCGGGATTCAGCTGGCGCATGCCGGTCGAAAGGCGAGCACCGCGCGGCCGTGGGAAGGGGGCGGGCGCGTGACGCCCGCCAATGGCGGGTGGGATGACGTCCAGGCACCTAGCGCGATCCCCTTCGCCGACAACTATCCGCAGCCGCACGCACTCACGCACGAGCGCATCCGCCGAGTCATCGATGATTTCCGCGACGCCGCTCGGCGCGCGCACGAGGCCGGCTTCCAGGTCATCGAGCTGCACGCCGCGCACGGCTACCTGCTGCACGAGTTCCTCTCCCCGCTCGCCAACCAGCGCACCGACGAGTACGGCGGCTCCTTCGCCAATCGCGCTCGTCTCACGCACGAGGTGGTCGCCGCGATCCGGGAAGTGTGGCCAGCCGACCTGCCGCTCTTCGTGCGCCTCTCGTCGACCGACTGGGTCCCCGGCGGCTGGGATGCGGACGAGACGGTGCAGCTCTCGCGCGAGCTTGCAGCTGTCGGCGTCGACCTCATCGACTGCTCGTCAGGCGGGCTCGCGACCAGCCAGCAGATTCCGGTCGCCCCCGGCTACCAGGTCCCGTTCGCTCGCCGCGTGCGCCACGAGGCCGGGATCGCCACCGGCGCCGTGGGCCTCATCACCACCCCCGCGCAGGCACAGCAGGTGGTGGAGAACGGCGACGCCGACCTGGTCCTCATGGCGCGCGAGTTCCTGCGTCAGCCGCGCTGGCCGCTGCAGGCCGCGCGCGAACTCGGGCAGGAGATCACCTGGCCCAGGCAATACGAGCGGGCGAAACCACGTTAGGCGATCACGGCGCGCCTCGAGAATCGGCGCCATCGACCCGACCGAGCGAGCCCTCTCGCTCGCGGCGGGCCCGAACGGCCCGCCGGCGCGCCTATCACAAATACCGTTGCACCGCCAGCATCCCCAGCATCGACAGCGTCGCCGCCGCGGCAATCCCGCGCGACGACTCCTGCTCGTACGCCTCGGGCAACAGTTCCACCAGCACCATGAAGATCATCGCCCCCGCCGCGAAGCCGAGCCCATACGGCAGCGTCGCCGAGAACTTCTCGACGAAGAGATAGGCCGGCACCGCCGCCAGCGGCTGCGGGATCGAGGAAAAGAAGCTCCACCACGCGCACGACAGGATCGACGCCCCCTGCGGGCGCATCACCGCGCTGATCGCCAACCCCTCGGGGATGTTGTGCACGGCGACGGCCAGCGTGATCGCCGTGGCCAGCGACTCCCCGCCGCCGAACGACACACCGACCGCTGCCCCTTCGGCAAACGAGTGCACCGTCATCACCGCGATGATCAGGAGCATCTTCTTCGCCCCCACGCCACGCGCACCGAGGAACTCCGTCTCCCCTTCGTGGTCACCCATGAAACGCTGCACCAGCAGCATGAAGATCACGCCTAACAAGACCCCGATGAGCGTGGCCCCGCCGCGCGTGCGCGCCCCCTCGACGATGAGCCCGAACGACGCGCCCAGCATCAACCCCGCCGCCAACGCATTGGAGTAGCCCACCACCCGCTTCGACACCGTGCGGATGAAGGCGAACGGGATCGCCCCCAACGCCGTCGCCAGCGCCGTCAGCAACGCGTAGAGAAAGACCAGCACGCTCGGGTGCTCGGCGAACATCTCGGAAGCACCCATCAGTGACGCGCCATCACAAGGCTCCCACGAAGGCGACCATGCTCGTGGCAGCGATCACCACCACGCTGATCGCCTGCCGCCCCGCCACATGGTATCCCGACGGGAGGAGGTCGGCGAGCGACAAGTAGATGAGCGAGCCGGCCGCCCCCCCGAGCAGGGCCGGCCGCAACTCGGGGCGCGCCTCGGCGAGCACGAAACCGGCAATCGCGAGCGCAATCTGCGGAAGGTTGGAGAGCGCCGCGGCGGCCACCGCGCGCAGTCGCTTCTCCCGTTGCACCAGGTACGACGACAGGGCGATCCCCTCGCCCACGTTGTGCAGCGCCAACGTCAACGCCACCACCGCGCCGAAGCGCGCGTCGACCGCACAGGCCACGCCTAACGCCAGCCCTTCGGGCGCCGAGTGCACCGACGCCCCGATCAGCGCTCGCACCGGCGAGATCGCCTCGCCGCCGTCCAGCTCGAACCAGACGTGCACGAGAAAGAGCGCCACCACCGCTGCCGACGCACCAATCGTCGCACTGACCGTCCCCGCGTCGAGCCCGTCGCGCATGAGCGGGTACGCGAGCCCCAGCATCATCCCCGCGGCCAACGCGTTGGCGAGTCCTACGAAACGGTCTTCCGGTCCCTGCACGCGCGAAAGGATGGGCCCGAGTCCCGCGGCGGCGGCGGCGAGGGCGGCGTACAGCGCGACGGTGTTCAGCGTCATATGGGAACGGTAGGCGAGCGAGGCCTTCGGCGCCACGCGTGCCCGGCGACGGATTGCGTCTGCAACAGAATGATGACGAGCCCTTGTCACCTGGGCGCGACCTTCCCGAGCGCCGAGTTGCGGACTCCCGCCGAGGAATTGAATACTATGACCATGCCACTCCATGCCCAGCCGCTCATGACCGCCGACGAGATCCTGGCCTTGGATCTCCCGGGGAAGTCGACGGAACTCGTGCGTGGGCATCTCGTCGTGCGCGAGCCGCCAGGCTCATTTCACGGCCGCGTCGCGGCTCGACTCGCATATCTGATCGGACATCACGTCTACCAGCACGACCTCGGTTCCGTCTTCAGTCAGGACACCGGCTTTCAGATCGCTTCCAATCCCGACAGCGTGCGCGCACCGGACGTGGCGTTCGTGCCTACAGCGCGCGCCGCAGAGATCCCGCCGCGCGGCTACGCCCGGATGACGCCCGACCTCGTGGCCGAGATCGTCGCACCCGGCGATAGCCCAGGTGAGCTGCTGTCGAAGATTGGGGATTGGCTCGAGGCCGGGGCGTCGTTCGTCTGGGTGATCGATCCAGCGCGGCGCGAAGGCCGGGTCCATCGCGCCGGTGGCACCGTGGCGATCACCCCAATCGATGGTGCGCTCGATGGGGAGGACGTCTTTCCAGGGTTTCGGTGCCCGATGGCAGAGGTGTTCCGCTAGGCGAGGCATCGCCTAACGCGTCCCGCCACGGACGGCGAGGACACGCCACCTTGGGCCCCCCCACCCCGCACATGCCCAACTCCGAACAGCGGTTCGAATCCGCTCCACCACAACCCACCATCATGCCCGGTCTGCGCCCCGTCCTCGGTCGCCCGCGCCGCGTGGCACGCCTCGCCGCGCTCTTCTTCGGCATCGTGGCCACCTCGCCCGCGATGCTGGTGGCCCAACGCTCGACCTACGACGCCTACATCGCCGGCGTCCACGTCGCGACCCTCGAGCGCTCGGGGAACGGCGCTGCCACCACGTGGAGCATCCGCAAGAAGGGCTTCGCCTCGAATCGGTGGTCGGCGGCTCGGACCGCCAGCGCCGCAGCGCTCGCCGCCGACACGTCCTTCCGTCTGTGGGGTGCGCTTCGCGACGTCGTCCCCCGCATCGCCGACATCGAGCGACGCGACTGGGCGACGCACGACGTCGTCGACTGGCCCGACCGTTCGACGCTCTACGAGCGCACGCGCGAGTTGCACTCGGCGACTCGTCCCACAAGCACCGCCACCCGCTGGAACCGGCGCGGCGCGACGAATCCCATGGATCTCGTCATCGACGCACGCGATCACATGGTCGCGGCGATCGATCCTCGCATGGACGTCGTACTCGTCAGGCGCGGCGACGAGCGATTCACCACGGTGGGCCAGTGGCAATCGTCCGGCGTCTCGCCGGCTCGCTACGGCTATCGCCACGTCGGGAAACAGATGGTCCCGATGAGCGACGGCGTGCGCCTGGCGACGCTCGTGCTGCTCCCATCCGAGGAGGCGACGGGCCCCTTTCCGACGATCCTCGTCCGCTCGCCCTATGGGATCACCGGGCTCGTCTCGGTCTACTGGCAGTACGCGGCGCGCGGCTACGCCGTGGTGCTGCAGGCGACGCGCGGAACGAGCTACACCGACCCCGAGGCGCGGTCGGAGGGAGCACTCGAGCTGATGGTGCACGAACCCGCCGACGGGAAGGCGGCGCTCGAGTGGATCACGCGCCAGCCGTGGAGCGACGGAAAGATCTGCATGCAGGGCGGGTCGTACCTCGGCTACACGCAGTGGACCGCGGCGATGAGCGGCAATCCGGCGCTCAAGTGCCTCGTCCCCGAGGTCTCGATGGGGACCGCGTTCGCCGACCAGCCCTATGTCGGCGGCGGGCTGCTGGTCGGAATGGCGTTCTACCAATTCTGGATGCACGAGCGCCCCCTGCTCCCCACTCGCACCTGGTCCGAGGTGCTCGCGCACCGTCCGCTCGTCGACCTCGACGACTTCGGGACGGGGAAATCGCTCCCCAACTGGGACAACCAGGTGCTGGCGTCGTCCAACGGCGGCTATTGGCGCGCGCAGGACTGGCATCGCGCGCCAATCCGCCCCGAACTCTCGACCTTCCAGATCAGCGGGTGGTTCGACGACGACCTCCCGGGAACACTCAGCAACTGGTCGCTGATGCAACGCATCGGCACCGCGCCGCAGCGACTCCTGCTCGGCCCCTGGAAGCACGGCTACAACGCCGACCGCGCGCTCAACGGCTACGACTACGGCCTCGATGCCCTGCGCGACGACGTCTGGCTCCTCAAGCAGATGTGGTACGACACGCACCTCAAGGGGATGAAGAACGCGGCGACCGAACAGCGCGTGGAGTATTTCGTCCTGGGCGACAACAGCTGGCGCACGGCGAGCGCGTGGCCGCCGCCAGAGGCAACGCCGCAACGGTGGTACTTCCACAGCGATGGACGCGCCAATCGCCTCATCACCAGCGGGACGCTCACGCGCGACGCGCCGCTCGGTGACGAGCCGGTCGATCGCTACACATACGACCCCGCCGACCCGGTCCCAAACTGGATGTCCTTCGAGCAGATGCAGCGGTGGGAGGACGTGCAGACCTTCCAGTGGGACATGAAAGACCTCGAGGTGCGCCACGACGTGGTGACCTTCACCTCGGCCCCCCTCCAGGCCGACCTCACGATCGCCGGCGACATTCTCGTCGAGCTGCACGCGTCGGCCGACGTGAAGGACACCGATTGGTGGGTGCACCTCGCCGACGTCGACCCCGCCGGGCGATCGAACCGCTTGACGTTAGGCACGGTACGCGCGCGCTTCCGAAATCTCGATGACGCGCAGTATCGCGCGCGCGGTGACAACTTCGCGCGCGAGGAGCTGCTGAGCGGCGATTCGACGCAGGTGGTGCGCTACCGGATCGGGGTGAAGGGGGTGGCCAACACGTTCAGGAAGGGGCATCGCATCCGCGTGGCGGTCATGAACGCCATGGCGAACTACACGTTCCCCAACTCCAACACGGGCGAAGACGAAGGGCGGGTGACGCGGACGGTGAAGGGGCGCATGGGGATTCACCACGCGGCAGCGTGGCCCAGTCACATCGTGCTCCCGGTCCTGCCGAGGCCGTGAGCCCCGGTCGCGCCGCTACGGTCCGCCTCCCTCGCGTCGCCCCGTGATGATGACGTGCGACGCCTTCGCTGTTGCATGCACCCGGCGGCGATGGGAGGTGACGGTGAGTCCGGCCCGGCGCGCCGCCGCTTCGAATCGTCGGTCTTCCCCGACCGACCACCACGCGACCACCCCGCCCGGGCGCAACGCCGCCGCGGTCTCCCGGAGTCCGGCCTCGCCGTAGAGCCCCGCGTTCCCCGCCGTGGTGAAGGGCTCGGCACCGTTGTCGACGTCGAGCATGATGGCATCGAAGGCACCCGGGCTCTCGCGCAGCACATCGCGCACGTCGCCGTGATGCAGGCGCACCCGCGGGTCGCGCAACGTCGCGCCCGCGAGCGCCTCTCCCCACTCAGGGTGCTGGTTCCAATCGATGACATCGCGCAGCAGCTCGGCGACCACCACCGTGGCGTCCGGGGCGAGGAGGCGCAACGCCGCGCGCAGGGTGAAGCCGAAGCCGAGCCCACCGACCAGTGCGCGCGCCGCCGGACGATCGGCCACGGGAGTGCATGCGAGCTCGGCGAGGTGCACTTCCGAGTTGGAGCGGCGCGTGGACATCAGCTCCACACCGTCGGCACTCATGTAGTAGGCGCCGTCATGACGCAGCAGGGTCAGGCGCGTGCCGTCGGGCGCGGCAGCCTCGGCGAGTCGCTCGGTGGGTTTCATCGTAACCGCGGCGTCGACCGCTCGCGCAGCACGCGGATTCCGTTGCTGGACATGACCTGCGACGTGACGAAGGGCCAACAACGCGTCGGCAGGTGAGGTGGGTGCGGCGGCACGTCGGGCCCCGGAGAGATTGGCGGTGGAGCGGCGCGCGGGAGGGCGTCCTGGCGCCGGCGGCGGGGTCGGGCAATCGACGTGCAGAAGGTGCAGCGCGAACTTATCGCCACCGGTCACCAGACGATAGCGTTCCGCTCCGCGCCTACTTTACAGGTATGTCGTCGCCTCTCTCCGCCCGCGAACGCTTCATCGCCTTCCGGCGCTCGCTCCCGCGAACGCCGCGGCTCCACCACCTCCGCATCAAGGCGCGCGGGCTCGACTTCGCCGTCTTCACCACCCCCGAAGTCCACGGCGCCCCCCCGCTCGTGTGCGTCAACGGCGGCCTCCTCTTCTCGCACAAGCTCCTCTGGCCCGCCCTCTCCCCGCTCGCCGAACGGCGGCAGCTGATCTTCTATGACCAGCGCGGACGGGGCGAGAGCAGTGCCCCTCCGGGCGAAAAGGCGGCCCGGATCGAACACGACGCGGGAGACCTGGGAGCGCTTCGAACGGCGCTCGGCTACCGCCGCTGGGACGTGCTCGGGCACTCCTGGGGGGGTGGAATTGCGGTCTTGGGGACCGAGCAGGACCGGGAGGGGGTGCGCCGGCTCGTCCTCGTGAATTCGGTCGGCCCGCGCAGCGAGAGCTGGCTCCCCCAACTGCACGACGCGGCCCTGGCCCGGCTCGCGGCGGCGCAGCGGGCGGTGTTGCAGCACATCGACCCGGTGACGCTCCTCACCGGCGATCCAGCGGCACAATCCGCCTACTCGCGGGCCATGTACCCCGCCTGGTTTGCGGACCCCGAAATGGCGCAACTCTTTGTCCCACCGCGCAGTGAGAGCCGCACCGGCGCCGCCATCGCCTCCCGCCTCCGGCGCGACGGATACGACTGGTCGACCTTGGTACGTGCCGTGCAAGTGGAAGCGCTCGTCCTTCACGGGGCGGACGATCTTCTCCCACCATCGGTGGCCCGGGAGCTCGTCGCCCTCTTGCCGAAGGCGCGACTTTCGAACATTCCCAGTGCGGGGCACATGCCGTTCTGGGAAGCCCCGGAGGCGTTCTTCGGTCAGGTGGAACAGTTCCTCGGCGGCGCGTAGCAAGCGTCGAACTTCATGAAGCGTCTGGATCTCATCTTCGCCGTCGTTCTCAGCGTCCTCGCCGCTTTTGTCGGCGTGGAAGCGTACGCCATGCATGGCAATGGCGGGGCACGCCACGTCGTGCGGTCGGCGGGGGCCAACGCCTCGACGACCCCGGCCGATGATGACAGCGAAAGCCGGGACGCCCGCCGCGAACGACGCAGCTCCCCCGCCTCCAGGGCCGCACGCGATCGCGAGCGTCTGCTCGCCGACGTGCGCAGCCGCCTCGAGGTCTCCGGCGCGGGGACCTACATCGGCGAAGTCCTCGCCGCGCACGACTCGGCGCTCGCCCGCTGGCCCGATCGCGGCGGCCAGCCGCTGCGCATCTGGATCCAGCCCTTCGCCCGCGTGCGCGACTGGACGCCCACGGCGCTCCCGATCGTTCGCGACGCCTTCATCGAATGGGGGGAGGCCGGGGTCCCGCTCAACTTCTCCTTCGTCCTCGACTCGGCCACCGCCGACGTGCGCGTGACCTGGATCGATCGCTTCCACGAGCCCATCTCGGGCAAGACGCTCTGGTCGCACGACGATCGCTGGTCGATCCTCGAGGCCAACATCGTCCTCGCCGTGCACCACCGCACGGGCGAAGCGCTCGACACCGCCGCCACGCGCGCCATCGCGCTGCACGAAGTCGGACACCTGATCGGGCTCGATCACACGACCGACACGACGTCGATCATGACGCCGCGCGTGCGCGTCAAGACGCTCTCCCCGGCCGACCGCGCCACCGCGCAGCTCCTCTATCTCCTCCCCGCCGGTCCGATCGGCGGGGCCCGCGCCTCAGCGCGTTAGGCAGCTGGGGCGCGCGCCCCGCGTCACCACTTGAGCGTGAGCGTCATCGGCTTGCGGCGGCGCAGCAGCTGCAACCGCACCTCGTGACGCGTCGACTCTTCCACGGCCTGCAGGAAGACGAGCGGCGAGGAGAGCGCCTGGCCATCGACCGAGAGGAGGACGTCGCCCGCGCGCAGCCCCGACTGGTCGGCCGGCGACCCGCGCCCGGACGTGACGACGAGCATCCCCCGCTCCACGCCTAACGCCTCGGCCAGCTCCGGCCCTACCGTCACGAACTGGGCACCTCCGAAGACGACCTGCGAGGCGCCCACCCCGTTCCCCATGGGTGGGAGCGGCGGCAACGGCGCGGTGGGCGACGTCGGCGCGACGACCGGGGTCGGGGGCGTGCCGGGGGTCGGGAGAGCGGGCGCGACCCGCTGCACCACCACGCGAGGCGCCCCAGCCACTGCACCACCCGTCGTCCCCTGCTCGGTCGTCACCGTCACCACCATCTGCATCGGCGCCATCGCCGCCGCGATGCGCTCGTCGATCCAGGGGCAGGGAGTGGAGAAGCCATCGGGACGCGGCTCCACCGTCACCGTGAGCAGCTTGCTCTCCGCCCCCCGCCGTACCCGGAACGGGATGCGCGTCCCTGGCTTGAGCAGCGGGGTGAAGTCGATCTCGGCGTCGCGCAGGTCTCGCCCGGCCATCGCCATGATGCGGTCACCGGTCCGGATCCCGGCCTTGTCGGCCGGCGACCCCGGCTCCACCGACTCGATGTCGGGATAGTCGACGAAGCGCATGACGAGGCGCCCGTCGCCTTCACGGAGTGCACTCGCCGAAGCGGAGTAGTAGATCCCGACCCACCCCTGCGGCTTGCGGTCGGCGGCGCAGATGTCGTTGAGCCGGCGCTGGATGCGCCCCCCGTCGCTCTCGAGCGAAGCCAAGCGCGCGCGCATCTGCCGCACAGCCGTCTCGGCCTGCCCGCGCGATGCCTCGGCGATGGCGTCATTGCGCATCGCCAGTTGCAACTCCTGCAGGTTGCCCAGCAGCGCCAGCGAGGTGCGCTTCTTCTGCAGGAGCTCTTGCACCAGGCGGTCGACCTCCTGCTCGAACGGCGAGACCTCGCGCACCACCACCCGGCGCGACTGCCCGTGCGCCACCGCCGGTGCCACCGTCAGCAGCAAGAGGGCCGCTGGCGCGAGCGCGCGGACGTGCGCGGTGAGGGATCGTGCGGTCATGTCCATCAGAAGCTCCCCAGCCGGTTGCCGACCGGAAGCGTCGTCCCCAGCCGCCGCAGCGTCTGCTCACGAGCGCTCAGCGTCGCCAGGTAGTACTGGTTGATGTACGGGTCGGACGGCGCATCGCGCATGGCCTCCTGCATCGTCTGCGCGGTGCGGTCCAGCGCGGCGAGGCGCGTACGATATTGCTCCGGGGCGAGCTCCGAGGAGCTCGTGTCGTGCGACGCCAGCCGGTGGCCGCCTGCTCGTACTGCCGCTGCGCCAGGTCGAGCGACGCGAGCGCTTCCTGCGAGGTCGCGAAGCCCTCGCCGGAATTGCCGGCGAGCGTGGTCGGCGCGGCACCGGGCGACGCCGCCAGATCGCCCTGCATCGGCGCGTTGGGGCGGAACGCCACGGCATCGACCACCGGCATCCCCGTCGTCATGCGCCCGAGCACCGCCCCGCCGCCAACGAGCACCACCACCGCGGCCGCCCGACGCATCACCTCGAGGACCGGGTTCGGCCGCCGGCGTACCGGCGCCGCGCCCGTGGCGGCCTCGACGCCCGAGGTCACCAGCCCCTCGGCACGCAGGCGCGATCCTAACGAGTCCCAGTCGGTGAGCGGCGGCGCGATACGGCGGTGTTCGTCGCCCGCCATCACCACCAACCGGCGATACGCCTCCAGTTCGCGCGCACAACTCACGCAGACGAGCAGGTGCTCGCGCTCGGCAGGGGTCGCGCCCCCGTCAACCAGTTCGGCCAGACGTTCAATAGGCAGGTGCAGCATGTTCCCGATCCGTGTCAGACCTGAAGCCATCGATGACGTGCGCCAACAACTTGCGCAGCTTGGCGCGCGCCTTGAAGAGTTGCGACTTGCTGCCACCAGCCGTGATGCCCAGCGCGGTGGCAATCTCCTCGTGCGTGTATCCCTCCACATCGTGCATGAGAAAGACGGTCCGCGCCCCCGGCGATAGCCGAGCAGCGGCGTCTTCGATGGAAGCGGCCAGGAGGGCTCGCTCGCTTCCGTGCTCCACCGAGGCGGTGTCCTCCTCGATGTCCGTTTCGATCTTGGCCAGTCGACGGGTGCGCCGCAGCGCATTGAGCGTTCGGTTGACCGCGATCCGGTGCGCCCACGTCCCGAACTGCGAATCGCCCCGGTAGGTCGGCAGGGCCCGGAAGATCTGGATCCAGACCTCCTGCGCGATGTCCACCGCATCGTCCGCATTCCCCACCAGGCGACGCACGACCGCGTCGATGTGCGGCGCGTGCTGCGACCAAAGCTGTCGCATCGCCCGCTCATCCCCGTCGATTGCTCGCTGAATGAGGGTGGTATCGGTGGCCATGGCGTTCTGGTTACTTCGTCACATGGCGCTCCCCGGTGGGTTTACGCGCCTACCCAATTGGGCATTCCCGTCCGCAGCGAAGGACGCAGTTTGCGCGTTGTCGTCCGGCCTGCTCGCGGCTCCAAACGGCCCCTGAACGAGAACGTACATGAGGTAGAGTAACGGATCTCTCTACCTTGCAACAACCTAGACAACTTTGTATTCTCGATACGAACCGTAAAGCGCGCGTGGTGTAGCCTTTGCGGTCCGATACGCTATCGCCAGTTCGATCGTCGCTGCGATAGTCCCTTGCGAAGGAGTCGTCCGTGGTCGCTCATCTGGCACTCGCCCTCGTCACGCTCGCTGCCACAGCGGAGAAGCTCCCGCTGCGGTCGCCGCGTTCGATGGGGATGTCCGCCGAGCGTCTGGCGACCATCGATCGCGTAGTCCGTCGCGGCATCACTGCTGGAGGATACCCCGGCGCCTCAGTCGTGATCGGACGCCGCGGAGCCGCCGTGATGCAGAAGGGCTTCGGCCACCTGGGATGGACCTCGGCCTCCCCCGAGGTCAACGCCGACAATACCATCTACGATCTCGCCTCCCTGTCCAAGGTCATCGGGACCACCACGGCGGCGATGATCCTCTTCGACGAAGGGCGCCTCGACCTCGACGCACCGGTCTCGACGTACATCCCCGAGTTCTCCGGCGGCAACAAGGAACTGGTCACGGTCCGTCATCTCCTCACGCACCGCTCCGGGCTCCCGGCCGGTCGCGAACTGTGGCGGATGACGTCCAAGCCGTCTGAAGCCAAGCAAGTCGTCATCAACACGCCACTCGCGTGCCAGCCTGGCGCCTGCTTCGTGTACAGTGACCTCGGAGCCGACGTCCTCGGATGGGTCGTCGAATCCGTCGCCGGCTTGCGCCTCGACACCTTCCTCGCCGAGCGCGTCTTCAAGCCGCTCGGGATGAACGACACGTACTACAATCCGCCGGACTCGGTGCGTCATCGCATCGCGCCCACCGAGGTCGCACCGCCCCGCGGATATCCGCTGCGTGGTGAAGTACACGACGAGAACGCCTTCGCCCTCGGCGGCGTCGCCGGCCACGCGGGGCTCTTCTCCACCGCGGCAGACCTCGCCGTCTTCGCCCAGATGATGCTCAACGGCGGCGTCTACGACGACGTCCGCATCTTCTCCGACAGCACCGTCTCGCTCTTCACGCGGCGTACCGCGGGGACGCGAGCCCTCGGCTGGGATACCGCCGAGGGCCAGGGTGGCTCGGGCGAGTACCTCACGTCGGCCGCGTATGGCCACACCGGTTACACGGGGACCTCGATCTGGATCGACCCCGACCGGCAGATGTTCGTCGTCCTGCTGACCAACCGCGTCCACGCCGCTCGCGCCCGTCGCCCGTCGAAGGTGATCGCCGACGTGCGCGCCGACCTCGCCGACGCCGCCGCGCTCTCGGTCGAGGACTCCGACCAGATCCTGAACATGCCCGCCTCCTTCCGCGCCGACCGCGCGGACGGGTGGAACAAGTCGGTCCGCCGCTCGCGTCGGAGTTCGAGAAGCAGCCGGGCCAAGGCATCGAGCAGCAAGTCGGGCCGGGCCGTTTCCAAGGCGCGCGGCGCCAAGTCGTCCAAGGCGCGCAGCTCGAAAAGCGGCGCCAAGCGCTCGGTCAAGCCCAAGGTGAGCGCCAAGCCCTCCGCCAGGACGACCAGATCCAACAGCGCGGCCAGCAAGGTGCGACCGACCGCGTCCGCCTCTCGGAGTGGAGCCAAGGCCTCGACGAGGTCGTCGAGCAGCAAGAGCCGACCGATCGCGAAACGAACGAGCGGGAGTGCGGCCGGCAAGTAGCCGACCCTGAGCGAATCCAGGCCGCCCCCCTCCGGGCGGCTTCTTCTTTTTCGGGGATTCTTCCCGAACGGCTTGATCGGGATAGGCACGATCGCCGATCTTGCTGACGCTCTTTCGAGGATGACCGATGTTGGATTCCGGCGACGTGGACGTTGCTCCTACCACCCCAGCGCCCTCTGCTCCCCCGGCCGCCTTCGGCGGTGAGGGCGACGCCGTCGCGCCTGTCGCCAGCGTGTCTGGCGAGGGAGCGCCTGCCGAGGGAACGCCTAACGCCGCCGCGGATTCGGCGATCACCGCCGATCAGGTGAAGCTCGCGCTGCGCCGAGTGAAGGATCCCGAGCTCAACCTCAACATCCTCGACCTCGGGCTCATCTACGACATCGCCGTCGAAGGAAGCGATGTCTCGATCGACATGAGCCTGACCTCGCCGGGGTGCCCGTCGGGACCGGAGATCATGGGCGACGCCGAACGGCAGCTGAAGGCGATCGAGGGGATCGGCACCGTGGCGGTGAACCTCGTCTGGTCGCCCCCCTGGACCCCCGATCGCATCGAGCCGCGCGTCAGGGCGTATCTGGGGTTCTGAGCCCTAGCGCACGACGGCCGCCAGCGACTCCTGCCCCGCGTGATCCACCGCGGTGACGGCGATCATCGACGGCGGGGCATCGGTCATGTCGAGCGGGAGGCGGACGGTTCGCTGAGCGGCGGGGACGACGCGGGCGTACCACGCATCGCCATAGCGGGCGCGGATGACCCACCAGTGCGGCTCGCGCACGCTCAGGACGGTGGAGTACGCCGGTGACGACGCGGTGCGGTCGGACGGCGTGCGTGGCGGTGGGGTGCCGGCGGGGCGGCGCACGCCGGGGGGCGGGGCCTCGACCATCGGCGCGTCGCGGCGCGTGATGTCCAACTCGACCATGCGCGGCTGCGGGACGCGCACGACGACCGGGGCGTCGGGGATGCCGCTGGCCAGCCACGGCGACGGCGGGACGAGCGCCGGCTCGGCATAGAGGCCGCTGGCGAGTCGCGCGTTCATGGAATCGCGGTCGACCTTGAAGGCATCCATGCTGAAGTGGACGTTGCCGCTGCTGGGCGACAGCTGCGCGCGCGATTCGCGGATCTGGTCGAGCAGCTCGTCCACGGGCCAGGGCGCGCTGCGCCGGGCCGATGCACGCGATGTGTAGTTGCCGGGCCACAGGTTGCGCCCCAGGCGGTTCTCGGCGCGCCACCAGGCGAGCAGGTCGCGATACGATTGCAGCGGGGCGCCGAGCTTCCAGTAGAGTTGTGGCGTCCAGTAGTCGACCCACCCCTCGTTGAGCCACTTGCGCGAGTCGGCGTACAGCCGGTCGTAGGCATCGAAGCCGCGCACCGACTCCGGGTAGCCCGGGCGCCAGATGCCAAACGGGGAAATGCCGAACTTCACCCACGGCTTGGCGCGCTTGATGGCCGTGTACAGTTCCTGTACGAGCTGGTCGACGTTCTGGCGGCGCCAGTCGTCGCGGGAGAGCGTGCCCTCGCGCGCCTTGTAGGCACGCCACGAGCGCTCGTCGGGGAACGGGATCTCGCGCCCGCGCCGCGTGCGCTCGGGGTACGGGTAGAAGTAGTCGTCGATGTGGACGCCATCGACATCGTAGCGTCGCACCACGTCGACGACCACGTCGATCGTCTTGCGCCTGACGACGGCCTCCCCCGGATCCATCCAGGTGTAGGGGCCGTATCGGTGCACCACCGCCGGGTTCGTGCGCGACAGGTGCAACGGCGATTTCGTGCCCGTCGTGTCCCGCGGGTGACCGGCGCGATACGGGTTGAACCAGGCGTGCAGCTCCATCCCGCGCTTGTGCGCCTCCGCCACGGCAAAGGCGAGCGGGTCCCACATCGGCTGCGGCGCCCTGCCCTGCTGGCCGGTAAGGAAGTACGACCATGGTTCGAGGTGCGACTGGTACAGCGCGTCGCCCCCGGGGCGCACCTGGAAGATCACCGCATTGAGGCGCACCGCCGCGGCGAGGTCGAGGATGGCCAGCAGCTCCGTCTTCTGCGAATCGACGGGGAGCCCCGGACGCGACGGCCAGTCGATGTTGGTGACGGTGGCGACCCAGACGGCGCGGAACTCGCGCGGCAAGGGCGGCGCGATGGTATCGGCGGACGGGTCGCCGCCTAACGGGGCATACGGCAATCCCCGCGAGGGCGGGGCATCGTCCTGCGCCACGGCGGGTCGGGCCACGACGCTCGCCAGCACCCCCACCAGCACCAGCACGCCGGCGCGCAGCCGACGGTTCACGGACACGGTGGGGCGCACGGCCTGTCCCGCCCCCACCACCTCAGCCATCCCGATACGGCGAGCCCTCGTCGTCGCCGGTGACAGCTTCCGACCCGGCCGCCGCCTTGGGCTTCGCGGCAGGAGTCGACGCGCCAGATGCCGCGGCCGCGGTCACGGCACCGGCGGCACCGGACTCACCGTTCGGCACGTCGCGCAGCGACTTCACGAAGGCCGGCCCCAGCAGCTCGATCTGCCAGCCGCGCAACTCGGGGATCTCGCGCACCTCGTCGATGTGGCGCGGCTTGGCCCGTGCGACCGCCTCCAGGCGATCGCGCGCACAGAGCACACCGGGATCCAGGTCCAGGTCGGCCGCCGCCTCGTCCCGCACACGCTTGAGCCGTGCGACGCGCTCGTCGAAGTGCGGATCGCGCTCCCATCGCGGCGCCTTGGGAAAGCGCGGCAGATCCGCGTCGGGGACGGCGCGCCCGCGCGCCACCGCCTCGAGGATCTCGCCCCCGCGGTTCTCCAGGATCCCGCGTCCGATCCCCTTGATGCTCCGCAGGTCTTCCATGGTGCGCGGCGAGCGCCGGGACAGTTCCAGCAACACGTCGTTGGTCACCACGCGGAAGGTGCTGCGATCGAGCCCCTTGGCCACGCCATCGCGCCAGGCGACGAGTTCGCGCAGCAACGCCAGCTCTCGGCGCGAGAGGTCGCGTGCGCCCTTGAGTCGCAGGAACGACGATCCGTCTTCCTCCGCCTGCCACTGCGTCCCCTCGAGGCGGTTGAACTCCTCCTGCGCCCAGCTCCAGCGCCCCTTCTGCTCCAACGACGACCGCAGCCGTTCGCGCAGGCCGAGCAGGTGCATCGTGTCCTGCGCGGCGTAGTCGAGCATGTCGGCCGTGAGCGGGCGCATCGACCAGTCGGCCCGCTGGTGCTTCTTGTCCAGCTTCACGCCGAAGTAGCTGTCGAGCAGCGCGGCCAGGCCAAAGGCCTTGATCCCCAGTAACTGGGCCGCGACGCGCGTGTCGAAGATGTTCGTCACCCGCCAGCCATAGTCCTGGTGCAGCAGGCGCAGGTCGTAGTCGGCGTCGTGAAAGACCACCTCGACGTCGCGCGACTCGAGCAGCGCCCCCAGCCGCGACGGCGACGCCACCTTGAGCGGGTCGAGGATCGCGTGATGCGCGTCAGTCGACAGCTGCAACAAGTAGATGCGGTCGACGTACCGGTGGAAACTCGCCCCCTCCGTGTCGATCGCCAACACCCGCGCCGTCTCGATGGACGACAGGAAGTGGTCAGCGGCCTCGGGAGAGTCGAGAAAAAGTGGGCGCGTGGGCTCGGATTTCCGTGAAGCGGTCACTGGTCAGTTGCAGGAGCGGCGGCCGTCTCCGCTTGGCGGAGTCGGCGGAGGAGCGTCTGGCCGAGTAATCTAGCACCCGAGGCAGGGCTCGTGCCGCCGCCTGGCGGCGGCGCGCCCTCCGGCGATTCAGCGGCTCACCCCCCGTCGTGTCAGACGATCTCCCTCGACCGCATCGCGCGGGGGCGCCATGTTAGCCCGTCCGACGGCAACGTCGCGTCCAGGTCCCCACGGCGGGCCCACCCGCGACATACCGGCCCGCCGGGCACCGCTCGCCCCCCAGGTCCACCACCACTTCTCCGCCACGACTCGTGGCGGCAGGACACTCTCCCGATGATCGCCTACTGCGGTGGAATCGAGATCGGCTACGACGACATGGGGAGCGGCGATGCGGTGGTCTTCCTGCACGGCTTCCCGCATCACCGCGCCCTGTGGGCGTCGCAGGTCGCCGCCCTGGTCGACCGGGCCCGATGCATCGCCCCCGACCTGCGCGGCTTTGGCGAGAGCAGCGTGCACCCCCCCTACTCGGTCGACCAGTACGCGGACGACCTGGCCGCCCTGCTCGACTCGCTCCGGATCGAGCGTGCCGTCGTCTGTGGACTCTCCATGGGCGGCTATGTGGCGCTGGCCTTCTGGCGGCGGCACCGGGCCCGAGTTCGCGCCCTCATCCTCATGGATACGCGCGCCGGGAACGACTCCGCCGAGGGGCGCGAGCGTCGCGACCAGATGATCGCGTTGGCACGCCAACGTGGGAGCGAAGCGGTGGCCGACGCGATGATCACCGGGATGGTCGGGAAACGGACCCGTGAGAAGTGCCCGGAGGTCGTCGACGACGTGCATCGGATGCTCGAGAGCGCCCCGGTCGACGGGGTGGTGGGGGCGCTCGAGGCGCTCCGCGACCGTCCCGACTCGACCGCGACGCTGGAGACGATCGACGTCCCGACGCTCATCGTGGTGGGGGAGGACGACGTCCTGACCCCGCCCGGCGAGGCGATGCTCCTCCACGCCGGTATCCGTGGCAGCACCCTCGAAGTGATTGCCGGTGCCGGACACGTGGCCAACGTGGAGCGTCCAGCCGCGGTGAATCACGTCATCACGGAGTTCCTCGCCAAGGTCACGCTCTCCTGACGGACGAGCGGCGCTATCGCGTGAGGTAGTCGGCGAGCGCGGTGAGGCTCTCCGCGACGTGTTCGGCCCTGGTTGGGCCACCCTTTCGCACGGCGTCGAGGCGGATGGCGCGCATGCCCACACCCAGGGCGCCGGCGATATCCGTGCGTTCGATGTCGCCCACGTGCAGCGCCTCGTGCGGGGCGACGCCTAACGCGGTGAGCGCGGCATGGAAGGGCTCCGGGCGCGGCTTGGCGTGGCCGATGTCCATCGAGTAGATCGTCGCCGTGAACCGGTCGCGCACGCCATCCTGCGCCAGCAGGCGGTCCTGCGCCGTCCCGCTCACGAAACCGGTATCGGAGACGATGGCCAGGGCATACCGCTCACCCAGCCGTGCCAGCGCCTCGCGCGCACCGGGAAGCATCGGCGGGGGGAGCTCGGTGAGCGTCCGGTCGATCTCCTCGATCGCGACCGCCATATGCTCACAGTCCGGCGGTCGCGTGATCGACAGCTGACCCAGCAGCCAGTGGATGCGCTCGGCGGTGGTGTAACCCCGGTGCTCCTCTCGCCACCAGCGCTCGGCCTCGGCCGCCGATGCGCGGTACAGCGCCTCGAACTCGAGCGGGTCGGCGGTATGGCCGAGTCGCGCGAGCATGCGAAGCAGCACCTCCCGCCGGCGCTCGATACGCACCGGCTCGGAGGCGCCGCTGTAGATCGTGTCCCAATAGTCCAGGGTGATGGCGCGCAGCATGTCAGCCGTGGTTGGCGACGCTGGCTCGCTGGACGCGCGGGGGGCGGGGGCCGCGCTGGGCGCCCGCCCGGTCGTTCCGGATCAGCGCGTCGGCCGCCCCGGCGGATTGGCGCTCTTGAAGACGTCGCGGTTGATCTGGACGTACTGGCGCATGTTCGCCGGGACATCTTCCTCGGGGAAGATCGCCGTCACCGGGCACTCCGGCTCGCAGGCGCCGCAGTCGATGCACTCGTCCGGGTGGATGTAGAGCTGGTCCTCTCCCTCGTAGATGCAATCCACGGGGCAGACATCCACGCAGGCCTTGTCCTTGGTGCCAATGCAGGCTTCGGTGATGACGTACGGCATGATCGGAGTAGGTTGAGCCAGACGGTTGGGCGGACTGACAAGATATGCGGTCAGCCCGATGGGCAATAGGCGCTGGACAGCGCCGCGATCGACGGCCAGATAGATCCCATGCGATTGACGATCAACGATAGGACGCGGGACCTAGCGCCAGAGCCACACGAAACGCTGCTCACCACGCTGCGCGACCGCCTCTTCCTGACCGGGGCCAAGCAGGGGTGCGATCGCGGCGAGTGCGGCGCGTGCACGGTGCTGCTCAACGGCGAGCCGGTGTACGCCTGCCTCACGCTCACGCAGGCGTGCGATGGCGAGTCGGTCACGACAGTCGAAGGCTTGGCCAGGGGCGACGACCTGCACCCGCTGCAGGACGCCTTCATCGCGCAGGACGCGGTGCAGTGCGGCTTCTGCACGTCGGGGCAGCTGATGGCCGCGGCCGCCCTGCTCGCCCGCGACCCTGCCCCCGGCCAGGCGGCGATCGACGAGGCGATGAGCGGGAACCTGTGCCGCTGCGGTACGTATCCGGCGATCGTGCGGGCGATCGAAGGGGCCGCCGCCGTCCTGCGGGGCGAGTCCGCGCCGGGCGAGACGGGAACGGACGGGGTGGCATGAGCGAGCCTAACGATTCCGCCCCGCGGCGCCGCTTCGTCACCACCGTCATCGAGGTGGAGGGGCGACGCGAGACGAAGGTCGTGGAGCTGCCGTCGCTGGAGCCCGCGCCGTGGGGCGACGACGCCGAGCTCTCGATCGTCGGGGCGCGCGTCCCCCGCGTGGATGCGCGCGAGAAGGTCACGGGGCGCGCGAAGTTCACCACCGACCTCCAGCGTCCGGGGATGCTGCACGTCGCCTTCGTGCGTGCCACCATCGCCCACGGGACGGTGACGGCGATCGACGCCTCGGCAGCGTTGCAACTGCCGGGGGTGGTCGACGTCCTCACCGCCAGCACCCTCCCGCGCCCCATGCGGGCCGGCGGGCTGCCGCTCCTCGGCACGGCGGTGCTCTATCCCGACCAGCCGGTCGCCGCCGTCTGCGCCGAGTCACGAGAGGGGGCGCTCGCCGCGGCGAGGGCGGTGCGCGTGTCGTACGACGCCAAGCCATTCGCGGTGACCTTCGAGGGGGCCATGGCCCCCGACGCGCCCACGGTGCGCGGGACGACGAACGTGATGCGCGGCTCGCCGGCGATCGTCGAGCGCGGCGACGTACCGCTGGCCCTCACGCAGGCCGACGTGGTGGTGACGCGCGAGTACCGCACGGCAAGCCAACTCCACTCGCCACTCGAGCCGCACGCCTCGGTGGCCGAGTGGGAGGGCGATCGCCTGACGTTGTGGGAGTCGACGCAGGGGGTCTTCCGGGTCCGCGACGAGGTGGCGCTTGGGCTGGGGCTCCCCAAGTCGCATGTGCGGGTGATCAAGGAGCACATGGGGGGCGGCTTCGGGGCCAAGAACAACTCGGGGACGACCAGCTTCGTCGCCGCCCTCTTTGCCCGGCGCACCGGGCGGCCGGTGCGCTGCGTGCTGGAGCGCCGCGAGGAGCAATCGGACGGCGGGCACCGTGCGCCATCACGGCTGGTGGTGACGTTAGGCGCGCGGCGCGACGGGCGGCTGATGGCGATCGACGCGGTCACGGAGATCGCGTTGGGGGCGACCGGGTGGGAGGGGAGTCCGGCGGCGATCTTCCGCGAGATGTACTCGTGCCCCAACGTGCGCACGCACGAGACGTTCGTGTGGGCCAACACGCAGCCGATGATGGCCTTCCGGGCCCCCGGGCACGTCGAAGGGGCCTTCGGGCTGGAACGGACGATGGACGTGCTGGCCGGGGAGCTGGGGATGGACCCGCTCGCGTTGCGGCTGGCGAACTTCGCGGCGCGCGACGAGGCGTCGCAGCGCGACTACTCGGCCAACGGGTTGCGGCGCTGTTATGAGGAAGGGGCGGCGCGGTTCGGGTGGGCGGGGGGAAATGATGCGGTGCGAAAGGAAACGGTACCGGTGAGCGGGGCGGCAGGTGGTAGCGTGGTGATGGGGGGGGCCCCCCACGCCGAGCACCCGCCGCACGTGCCGGCCACCACGCTCCGCCCCCACCTGCGCCGCGGCGTCGGCATGGCCGCCTGCGTCTGGGGCGCCGGCGGCGGTCCCCCTGCCTACGCCACCGTCCGCCTCAACTCCGACGCCTCCATCGACGTCCTCAGCGGCACACAGGACCTCGGCACGGGCTCGCGCACGATCCTCGCCCAGATCGCCGCCGAAGCGTTAGGTGCCCGACTCGCCGACGTGCGCGTCATCCTGGGCGATACCGAGCGCACCCCCTACGCCAGCAACTCCTGGGGCTCGATGACCACCGCCTCGGTCGGTCCGGCGGTGCGCGTGGCGGCCGAAGAGGCGCGCCACAAGCTCCTCGAGGCCGCCGGCGAACTCCTCGAGTGCCATCCCGGCGACCTCGTCGCCCGAGACTCGATCGTCGCCACCCGCGACGGCGCCCGCCGCATGGGCTTCGGCGACGTCACGAAGAAGCTCGGGAACGTGATGATCATGGGACAGGGGAGCCGCGGGCCGAATCCGGCCGGCGTGGGGCTCATGTCGTTCGGTGCGCAATTCGCCGAGGTCGAGGTCGACATCGAGACCGGCGTGGTGCGCGTCCTGCGCATCGTCGCCGCCCACGACGCGGGGCGCATCATCAACCCGCTGCTCGCCGAGAGCCAGCTCAACGGCGGGATCCTGCAGGGGCTGGGGTTCGCGCTCTTCGAGGAGCGACACCTCGATCCCAACAGCGGGCGACCGCTGAACCCGTCACTACACGACTACAAGATCCCGACCATGGCCGACCTCCCGGCGATCGACGCGTTCTGCGTCGCCGGGAGCGATACCATCGCCAATCACGTGGGGGCGCGCGGCCTGGCCGAACCCCCCATCATCCCGACCGCGCCGGCGATCGCCAACGCCGTCGCCAACGCGTTAGGCGTGGAGGTCCGCGAGTTGCCGATGACCCCGTGGCGGATCCTGGGGGCGCTGCGTGAAGCCTAACGTGGCGCGTTGCAACACGGTGCGTTGCACCACGGCGCGTCGCGCCACGATGCGGCATCGCCGGTGATCGCGGCGCGCACGCTCCGGCGACACGGGTGGCTGGCACCGCTGGCGGCCGTCATCCTGGCGACGGGGTGCGCGCGCGCCCCCTCCCCCGACGTCGCCCCCCGCACGATGGTGGCCGACACGGTGTGGTACGTCTCGGCGCGCGCGCGCGTGGACGGCATCGACTCGCAACTCCTGGCCGATTCGCTGGAGTACGGGTTCGCCATCCTGACGCGGGAGCGCGTGGCCGATCCGTACACCGACGCGGTGGACGTCACGATCGCCGATTCCGTTCGACTCTCCGAGGCTGACTTCGTCGCGCGCCTGCGCGCGCGAACGGACGCCGGCGTGGCCCCGGACGATTTCGCCGTGCTCTACGTCCATGGGTACGCCACCTCGCTCCACGAGGCGTGGACGTACGCGGCGGTCGCGCGCGTTCGCACGGGGGCCGACGCGCCGTGGATCGCCTTCGCCTGGCCGTCGAACGGGTCGGGGATCGCCTCGCCGCGCATCGGGGCGCTGTTCGCCCGCGCCTACCACGATGACTCGGCGGCGGCCGCCTCCAGTCGCCCCGCCTTCGTCCGCGCGCTGCGCAGCGTGATCGCGGGCACCGTGGCCTCGCGCCTCGTACTCGCACCACATTCGTTAGGCGCTCAGGTGGTCGGCGAGTCACTGGCCGACGACCTGCCGCTGCGCATCACCCTCGGTGCCACCCCCCTGCGGGCCGTGGCCTTCATCGCCCCCGACGTCGAGTCGCGACGCTTCGCCGAGTACATCGTCCCCGCCGTCTCGCCGCTCACGCGGCGCGTGCTGCTGTACGCGTCGTCCGGCGATCGCGTGCTCGCCCTCTCGCGTGGGATCAACAAGTCACAACGGGCCGGGCTGCACGACGGAACGCCGCTCACGCACGATGGACTCGAGACCGTCGACGTCTCAGATGGCGTGGGTGCCGGGGGATGGCTGCAGCGGGTGTTTGGCACGCACCACGCCATCCGCCGCGCGTCAGGGACGCTGTTTGACCTGGCCCGGGTGGTCGGGGCCGAGCGCGTCCCGGACTGCCGCCTCACGCTCGGGACGGCGACGCTCGGCGGCGACCGGATCTGGCGGCTGGGACCGGCCATTCCGCGCGGGGCAGCCCCCGAACAGCGCTGCGCCGCGACACATCCCTAGCGCGCGAACGTCGACCAGCGGCCAGTTCCCCTCCCCGGCGCGGCCGGCGCACGACCGGCCGCCGGCACGTTCGGCTTAGGGTACACGATCGCGGGCCTCCCGGGCGTCCGGAATCGGCTGACAGATCGGGGCTCCCCCGCCCATTGCCCCTGCGCTTGCCCCGTGCGTCCGTGAAGACAGGTGCCGGCCCGCCGCGCACGACGGGTCGGGGGGGGGAGACGCCGGAGGAATGGTGCACCGTACACTGTCGATCGTGCTGTCCGGATTGCTGGCGTGTGGGAGCGCGCTCCCGCTTCCGGCACAGCGACGGGTGCCCGCGGACGGGGGGGCGACAGCGTCGCTCGGCCAGCCGGTCCACTGGCAGTGGACGCTGGGAGCCGCCACCGGGGTTCGCACCCAACCCGGGGACGAAGCGGCGGTCACGGAGGGGCGTGTCGGGGTCTATCGCGAACTCCTGAATCGCTCCCTCGGACTCGGCGGGCTGCAGGTCGAGGGTTACAGCGGGTCGCGCGACACGCGCCCTCGCAACGGGGTGCGCGTCGCCTTCTTCTCCCCGTTCCTGCGGCTCGGTGTCGGGGCCGACTACGACTTCGGCGACCGCCAGCTGCACCATCTATACACGCTCGTCCATCCGGTGCGGCGCGGCGGGATCTTCCACGACGGGAGCATGCTGCGGCTCGACTTCGAGCCTGGCAGCGGCCGGGCCTTCATGGTCGGCATCGAGAAGCCGGTCTTTCGCCGGATCCCCCTGGGGACGACGCGCCCCAAGGCCGATGTGGTCGCCATGCGCGACCGGCGCCCACCGGCGGTGACCCTCCCCGCCGACTCGCAGGCGATTCGCGCCGCGCTGGCCACGGCGCGCGAGGCCGCGCTCTCCGTGCAGCGCCTGTGCGTGCCGTGGCTTGACCACCGGGCGGTCACGCGGAGCGACGCGATGGTGGTCGCGCGCCTGAACACCATCAAGCGTTCGATGGCCGGCTCCGGCGACGCAGGGAGCGGGATCCCGATCGAGCGGGAGACGCGACGGCTGCACGCGTCGGTCGAACAGGCCTTCTCGCTGGCGATCGATACCAGCGGCGGCGCGCGCGCGGTGGCGACCGAGGCGGGACGTCGCGTCGCACAGCGTGCACGGGAGATCCTCCTCGACGAAGTGCTCATCCCGTACGACCGGCTGCTCGGCCAGGAGAAGGAGGAGGACACGACCCGCGAGTTCGCCGTGCTGGCGCGCGGGATCTTCGCGCGATGGGTGGTGGTGGAGTCCGGGCTGTCGCCAGCGGCAGGCGAGGCGGCGCAGGCGGTCTTCTCGGAGGTGCTGTCGATCGTGGAGGCGGCGCGCGCCGCCGCACGCCGCGACTGGGGCGCGTCGCGCTACGTCTGGCTCCCGTTGCAACTGGCGATTCGCCCCGAGGAGCACGACACGCAGGACGAACTCGACGCCCTCGTCGCGCGCGCGACCCGCGAGCCGTTCACCGATGGCAACGCGGTGTCGTACGTCATCAACGAGCAGTTCCAGTACCAGCTGAGCCGCACCATCCGCGCCGCGCGCGACTACCACGTGCTGTGGGTGCACGACGTGCGAGGCGTCGACGACCGGGGTGACCCCGACGAGATGACCTACCGCCACGTCCTGCGCTCGTACCTGGCGGCCATGATCGCCCGGGTTCGCGCCTACGACAGCACGGGGCGCTTCCCGGTGTACATGATCATCCTCGACGAGTGGTTCTACGAGGTGAACAAGACGCGCCTCTGGTTCGACCTGCTCGAGGACCCGACGCGCCGCCGCGTGCACCTGCCGGCGCGGTTCTCGGCGTGGGAGGATTCGTTAGGTGCCGCCCAGGACTCGCTGCGCGCCGCCATTGCCCGCTCGTCGCTGCTCACGGCGCAACGACGGCAATACGGGGAGGGGTGGCTCCGCAACCTCGTGAAGGTGCACGTCAGCATCACCAACGCCTCGGACCCGTCGTTCTGGAGCTGGCGCGTGGCACAGTGGTTTCCCTTCCCCGACAACTGGATGCGGGACCACCGCAAGCTGGTCTTCTACGACATCAGCGAGGACGACCTGTACCGCGGCGAGGCGCTCTTCACCGGCTCGGGGGTCGGCGAGCACTATGCGAGCACCGCCTGGGAGGATCGTTCCCTCCTGGTGCGCGGCCCCGTCACCGTAGCCCTCAAGTCGGCGGCGCGCGCACTGATGCTCAAACAGGGCATCCCCGCCGAGCGCATCCCTCCGGCGCTGGCCCCGCGACCGCGCGCACTCGATTACGACGCCCAGGTGGCGCGCGCCGCCGCCGACAACCCCCGCCCGCTGCGCGCGGTGATGTTGCAGAACAACACCGGCTTCGACGAGAAGTCGATCAACATCGCCAAGGCCGTGCTCTACACGCTGATGCCGGCCGGCTCCGTCATCAAGGTCCCGGACTCGTTATGGAACTCGACCTTCTGGGGGTCGGCGCTCCTCGGCTGTTCGCTGCGCGGCGTGCGCGTCCTGGTCATCGCCCCGGCGCTCGCCAATGCCCCCGCGCGCGCCTTCGGGTCGATGATCCGCAATCGTGAGATGCTCTGGCGACTGGCCAGCGCCTCGCAGGTCCTCGCCCCCGAGATCGCCGCGAGCGGAGGACTCCTCAAGGTGGGCGTCTACGCCTCGGAGTTCAGCGTCACCGACATTCCCGGCAAGGTGCGCTCCGTCAGGCGCACGCTGCAGCAGCACGCGTGGCTGCGCGAGCTGTTCGACTATCCGGCGAGCGTGTACCCGGGACTCGACTCGCTCGCCGCTGCACTCGACTCGCTCCCGTCGCTGCCGGATACCGTGCCCGACTTCGAGGCGCACGGCGCACCCCGGCTCCACCTCAAGGCCAACTTCTTCGCCTCGCGCGAGGCGTGGAGTGCGCTTGGCCTCTATGAGTGGGTGCCGATGACGCGCGACTTCGTGCAGCGTCGCATGTCGCAGGTCGAGCGTCGGTCCACCGCCGTCTCGTCGTTCCAGGAGTATCCCGACGCCCTCATCGATGTCGGGGGAGACGTGATGCAGCGCTGGTACGACTCCCGCACCCCCGAGCAACGCGCGCGCGTCGTCTTCTACACGATGCTCGGCTCGCACAACCAGAACGACCGCAGCTTCGTGAGTGACGGCGAGGATGCGATCATCCTGTCGCACTGGCCCGCGGTGATTCCGTACCTCGACCTCATCTCGATCATCGGGCAGAGCCGCTGGATCGACGATCCAAAAGAACTCGACGCCTTCCTCCCGCAGCATTCCGACGTCGTCGTGCGGCTGGCGCACTGGTTCAAGGTCATTTTCTAGCCCGAGTCGCCCGCGTGCGATCCACCTCAGGCGGTTCGTCTGTGTCGGCTCGCACCGCGCGAGAGGTACAACGTCGGCCGCGCCCGACAGCGCCACAGAACGGCGGGCCGCTACGCCTTCCAGGGCGGCAGCTTGCGCGGCTTTTCCCACAACTCCGGGTTGTGCCGGTACAGCGTCACCTTGCGCCCGATGGCCTGGATGACGTCGGCGCCTAACGCTTCGGCCATCTGGTTGGCGAGTTCGCGGGGCGACTCCTCGAGGGTGCGCGCCACGGCCACCTTCACCAGCTCGTGCGTCCGCAGGGCGTCATCGAGCGCGCCGAATGCGGTGTCGGTGAGCCCCTGATGCCCGATGTGGACCATCGGGTCGAGGTGATGCGCTTCGGCGCGCAACTCCGCGCGTTCCTTTCCCTTCATGATGGTGTGCGGACCCGGCCCGCCCTGGCGAGGAATGGTCGCGGATTGAGCGGGTCGCCATCCCACCAGCGACCGTTCCCGCGATACAACAACAGCTGGAAGTGGAGATGCGGCGCGTTGGGCGGCGCATTTCCGGTGGTACCAACGTAGCCGATCACGTCCCCGGGTTGCAGCGCCTGTCCCTCGGCCAGCCCGTCGGCGTAGCGATCGAGGTGCGCGTAGTAGTACACGAAGCGCTCCTGCGCATCGAGGGCGTACACGGTGCGTCCCCCGAGGTTGTTGGAGCGGACCTTGAAGACCTTGCCGGCATCGGCGCTGAGCACTGGTGTGCCGCGCGGCGCCATGATGTCGAGCGCCGAGTGGATGCGAGTCCCGCGCCGGGCGGTGAAGGTGTCGGGGACGCGCTCGGGGGCGACGCCGGCCACCGGCACCATCAGCCGTTTGGCTCGCAGGAGCGTCGCGACGTCGCTCGCCGCGACCCCGGCACTGGCGGGGTCCGCCGGAATCGGCAGTTCCATCGGGTCGGGGGCGGGATCGGCCGGCCCCGGCAGCGGGGTGAGCCCGGGGGAGCACGCGGCGATCACCACGACGATCGGCGCTGCTAGGATCGCGCGCGACCAGCGTCGTACAGGGTGCAATTGTCTCATCGGTTGGCCACCTGCACGTCCCGTCCGCGGGACAGGCGTCGATGCGTCACGGGAGCGCTCACTGGGAGAAGAGGGGAATCGCCCTGCGGCACGATTCATACATGCTCTCGCAGATGCAAGTGCAGACTAACTCCCCCCAACCGATGATGCCGCACGTGGAGGCGACCATGCCCACCCTGTCGTTGATGCACGCAAAGTCCGATTCGCTCCTGCCGTCTCGTCCCCGCCGTCTCGCGCGGGCCATCGTCAGGGGGCTCCCCCTGCTCGCCGTGGCCCTCGCCGCCTCCGCCTGCACGGTCATCACGGGCCCCGATGGGCGATGGCGTGACGAGCAGCGCGACCTCTCGTGGGCCCGACGCACCTGGTCGTCGCAGTTCATCTCCGACTACGAGTATGTCGTGCGTCGCAACTGCTACTGCGTGATGGGCGGGGTCGCCGTTCGTGTCGTGGTGCAGGGCGATCGCGTGGTGTCGCGCGAGATCGAGGGCTCGGGCGTGAGCGTCCCCGTCTCCATGGCGTACCTGTATCCGACGATCGATGGGCTGTTCTCCGTCGTGCAGGAAGCGATCGATTCCCGCGCCGACGACATCGACACCAGCTACGACAGCCGCTACGGCTTCCCCACCGACATCTGGATCGACTACGATCGCGGCGTCGCCGATGAAGAGGAAGGATACGCGCTGATCCGTTTCCGGTCGTTGCGTTAGGCAGCCGGCACCAGCTAGCGCTCCCAGGCGAATCCCTGGGCGAGGCGCTCGAACCGCGCGGTGGTGGGGTTGAACGAGAGGATCGCCGTCCCGCCACCACGCGGCGTCCAGGCGCGGGTGGCGAGGTCGTCGACCCCGTCGCCGTCGGCGTCCAGCGCGTGCAGCGCCTCGTGCGCGCGAAAGCGCAGGTCGCGCACCGTCGCCTTCTTCACGCTCCCGTCGCCCACGAGGAGGACGCGCTCGCGTACCCACTCGTAGTCGCCCGCGTAGAGCGTGACGATCACGACACCGCGTGCCTCGCCAAAGCACCCCGCAGCCACGCTGCGGCGCGCCTTGAGCGACGCCTTGAGCCGTGCATACAACGGTTGGTCTTCCGACGCGCGCAGCGAATCCTCGGTCGCCCTGGCCAGTCGCGTGAGACGCGAGACGAAGGCCGAGTCCACGGCACGATCGCAGGCAGCACCCGCCGGCGTCGAGTCGTTGCGCACGCGTTGCGCCGAGGCGACGAGCGGGTCCGTGTCGCGCGCCAGTGAATCGACCAGCGGCGAGGTGGCGAGCGTGGCGACGATGCGGCCGTTGTACGCCTCGAAACCGGCGATGGTCGCGTCGTCGCTCCCCCACGGCCCCCGGAGGCGGAGGCGGCTGCCGATGGCAAAGGGGGAACGCGCTGCCGCCGCCGCGCGAAAGGCGACGAGGCGCGCCGTGTCCTTCTTGAGGTCGATATCCACGCGCCCGAGGTCGACGACCAGGCGTTTCGTTCGCGCGGCCGCCGTGAACCAGTCTTGCACGAGCGGTGCAAAGACGAGACGTTGTGCGACGGTGTCGGCGAGTGGGGAGAGCGGCGGTGCCGCGCTGGGCATCGCTCCGTTCCCCGCCTGGGGCCGGGGCGTCGTCGAGGCCATCGTATCCGGGGCCGTGGCATCCGCCACCGTGGCCGAATCGCCGGTCGCTGCCGGTGCACCGCCGGTCTGGGTGCAGGCCACGAACAGGACGAGGCAGGCGCCTAACGTGATCGGCGCAAGTCGCGACGCCTGGCGGCGCAAGAGCTCCAACTGAGGCATGTCGTCGGGAACTTAGCGCCCCTCGCCCGTGCCTGAAACTCCATCCCGTGCATGTCGCCCTTCCAGTACGCTCGACCCACGTCGCTCGACGATGCCGTCGCCAAGCTGCAGGCCCCCGGCGCCCTCCCCCTGGGCGGGGGGACCGACCTCCTGCCGCAGGTCCGCGACGCCCTGGCCAACCCCGAGGTGCTGGTCGACCTGCGTCGCATCCCCTTCTCCGCCGACATCACGTGGCTGGAGGACGGCGGTGTGCGCATCGGCGCCTCCGCGCGACTGGCGCACCTCGCACGGCACGCCGAGTTGCGCGAGGCCTTTCCCCTCCTGACAGAGGGCTGCGCGGCGGTGGGATCGGCGGCGTTGCGCACGATGGGGACGCTCGGCGGCAACCTCTGCCAGCGACCGCGATGCTGGTACTTCCGGCATGGCTTCTCCTGCCACAAGAACGGCGGGGACACGTGCCGCGCCGAGGTGGGGGAGAACCAGTATCACGCGATCCTGGGCGGTGGGCCGTGCTTCGCCGTGCATCCGTCGGACCCCGCGGTCGCGCTGACGGCGCTCGAGGCGATCGTGCACGTGGCAGGAGCAACGGGGGAGCGCGAGGTCGCCGTGGCCGACTTCTATCGAGAGGCCGCCCGTCCCGGCGGGCGCGAGACGCAGCTTGCGCCTGGCGACATCGTCACCGCGGTGACCATCCCGGGGCTCTCGCGCGGCGGGCGACAGCGCTACGAAAAGGTGATGCAGCGCGGCGCCTTCGACTTCGCGCTCGTCTCGGTCGCGGCGATCAAGCGACGGGACGGCGAGGTGCGCCTCGTGCTGGGTGGAGTGGCCCCGCACCCGTGGCGCGTCACCGATTCCATCGAGGAGGACGTCGCGTCGGGCGGGTTGAGCGGCGACGACATCGAGACGCTTGGCCTGCGCGCGCTGTACGACGCGCGTCCGCTGGCACACAACGGCTACAAAGTCGACATCGCGAGCGCCATCCTCTCGCGCGGGATCGCCTTTCTCGAAGGGCGTTAGGCCGGTGACCGTTCCGCCGTTCGGGTGCCTCATCGTCGCCACCGGGCTCGAGCGCGATCCCGCGCGTGCCCAACTCGCCGACGAGCACCTCGACGTCCTCATCGCCACCGCCGTGCTCCTCGGAGCTTCGCCGGTGGTGGTGGCCCACGACGGGTCGCCTCGCGTCGCAGCCCCGGCCCGCTCGTTCAAGCTCCCGCGCACGGAGCGCGACGACCTGTCGGCGATGCGATTGGGACTGATGCAGTTCACCAACGCCCCCGTCAGTGCCGCGCTGGTCATTCCCATCGAGTCGCATGCACTCAGCGGGCAGTTCCTCCGCGGGATGATCACCGAAGCGACGCGCCGCTCGCTTCCGCTGGCCGCGGCCGCGGTGAACGGCGCGTTGGGCTTCCCGCTCTACGCCTCCCGCGATCTCTGGCGCGAGCTGATGACCACGGAGGGCGGCCTTCCCGCCGTCCTGCGTGACTTGGGCCCCAGAGTCCTGGCCGTCGAAGCCGAATAGCCGCTCTCCGTCGTCTTCCCGTCTTCCCGTCTTCCCGTCTTCCATGCCAAGAGCCGTCGTGATGCCCGCCCCTGGCGCCCCGTTGCGCCTGACGGAGTTCCCCCGCCCCGTCCTCGAGCCCGGTGCCGCGCTCCTTCGCGTGACCTACTCCGAGGTGTGCGGTACCGATGTGCACCTGCATCACGGGCGACTGACGGGGGTGCCGTACCCGATCATCCCGGGACACGTCTCGGTGGGGGTGATCGACGAGATGAATGGCCGCATCGACGACCTCGAGGGGCGCCCCTTCGCGCTCGGCGATCGCGTGACCTTCCTCGACGTGCATGGCACCTGCGGCAAGTGCTATCAGTGCCTCGTGGCCAAGCAGTCCACGCGCTGCCCGCATCGCAAGGTGTACGGCATCACCTACAGCGCGAATGACGGGCTGCTGGGCGGGTGGGCCGAGTACCTGTGGATGAAGCCGGGGGTGCACATGGTGCGCCTCCCCGAGTCGCTCGACGAGGCGACCTTCATGGGGGGTGGGTGCGGGCTGGTGACGGCGATGCATGCCGTCGACCGCGCGGAGGTGCGCCTGGGGCAGAACGTGGCCGTGCTCGGCGTCGGCCCGGTGGGCCAATCGATCATCGCGCTCTCGGCGCTCTCGGGGGCCAATCGCATCTTCGCGGTTGGCGATCCTGCGTCGCGGCTGGCGTTCGCCGCGCGCATGGGGGCGACGGACACGCTGGGACTCGACCTGTCACCGGAGGCGCGGCGCGATGCGGTACTCGAAGCCACGGATGGCCACGGCGTCGACACCGTGATCGAGGCGAGCGGAGCTCCCGACGCGGTGCTGCAGGCGTTCGACCTCGTACGCGATGGTGGGCGGATCGTGATCTGCGGACACTACACCGACAACGGCGACATCCGCATCCATCCGCATTTTCACATCAACCGCAAGCACATCGAGATTCGCGGCTGCTGGGGGAGCGACTATTCGCACTTCTACCGGGCCGTGGCGGTCGCCGCCAAGCATGGCGACCGCATCCCGTGGCGCGAGATGGTGGAGCGGCGCTACTCGCTCGAGGAGGCGCAGGACGCGCTGGGCGCGGTGGAGCGGCGTGAGGTGACGAAGGCGATCATCGTCCCCCGGTGAAGGCGAAGTTCTCCTCGGTGACGAGGTGGCGTGCGTCGGCCAGCGGGACCTCGCGCGTCTGCCCGAAGTCGAACGCATACTCGCGCCCGCTCGCCTTGCCCGTCACGCGAATCGACCCTTCTCCCGTGTAGCAGACCGCGATGAGCCGATCGCTTCCGAGCGGGGCGATGGTGGGGGCCAACGACGGCGTGCGTGTCAGGATCATTCGGCGCGACATCGGACGCAGCGTGTCGAACGGGATGGCGTAGCTATCGGTAGTGGTCGACATGGAGTGGCTCGCGAGAACGGCGTGACCGGCGAAGCGCGTGGTACGTTCGAGGCGTCGCCACCCTGGCGACGGCGCTCATGCTGGCGAATGCGAAAACGGACTCCGACGGGCGACAGCGTGTCGAGGTGGTGCGGCCCTGTGCGACCCTGCAACCGCGAGGGGTCCGTTCCCGCATTCGTGGATCAAGTTCGGCCGCGCGCGAAGGGCTGTACACTCGGGGAACCCCGTGTCTTGAGATGCTGTTGCGGTTTAGGCAACGCTCGGACGTGATGCCCATCACACTCCAGCGTTCGTGGTGGCGCCTGACGATGGCACACGCGATGGACCCGCGGCCACACGCTCGCGATCGCCACGCGCGGCGGAGGCAGCCGAACAGCCGCCTGGCGGCCGATTCTCCTCTCCAGGAGAGATCGAGCCGAGGGGTGCCAGCAGGACGGGCGGCGCGACCCAGTACTGCACCAGCGGCGGTGCGCCGGGGGGCTCTGGGGCGGGGGGGGGGGCTCCGCGGGGGTTGTTCCGGGGGGCGCCGCCTTCCTCCTGGGCCCGGTCCGGGGGGGCCCGGGGGGGGGGTTTCTCTTCGTTGGGGCGTTCGGGGGGGGGGCCCCGCTCTCCGCGTTTTTGCCTGTTGGGTTGTTCCCCCCCTCCTGCTCGGGTTCGTCCTGTTTGCCCTCTCCTGTTTCCGGCGGCCGGGGGGGGCTTTGTCCCGCCGGGGGGGGGGGGGCCCCCCGGGGGCCCTCCCGGGGGTCCCCCCTCGGCGGGGGGCTCTTGTTTCCCCCTTTCCCCGGGGGGGGCGGGGGGGCCGCCTGGCCCGGGGGGGGCCTGGTTTCCGTTTTCGGGGGCCCTCTTGTTGGCCTTGGGGCGGGGGGCGGGGCTTTTTTTCCGGGGGGCCTCCCGCTGTTCCTCCTCGCGCCCGGGGGGGCGGGGTTTTTCGGGCTTGGGTTCGCCCCGCCCGGGGTTTTCGCCCGGGGGTTCCCCTTTTCGGGCCCCGGGGTTTTTTTCCGGGGGGGGGGCGTTGGGCCCGGGGGGGGGTCCCGTTTGTGTGGGGGGGGGGTTTTCGTGGCGGGGTAATTCGCCAACACTTTCGTTGACTTATTTCCCGGATTCGCCCATCTTCCGCCCCCCATGACAGGCGCCACCCTTCCCATCCCCGGCTACCGCGGCCTCCGAGGCGACGTGCTCGTCGCCCTCAAGAAGGCCCAACCCCTTACCGCCAAAGAACTTGGCGTTCACTTTGGGGTCACGCCGAACGCCCTCCGCCGGCACCTCAAGGAGCTGGAGGTCGAGGGGCTCGTCCGGTACCAGCGTGAGATCCGCGGGGTCGGCGGGCCGGTCTTCGCCTACTCGCTCACCGAGTCGGGCGAGCGGCTCTTCCCTCGCGCCTACGACGCCGCACTCAATGAAGTGCTGGAGCTCGTGCGCCAGCAGATGGGGAGCGACGGCGTGGTCGAGCTCTTTCGAAAGCGCTGGGCCGACATCGCCGAAAAGGCGAAACCGGAACTGGCCGATTTGCCATTGAATCAGCGGGCGCAGCGACTGGCGCAGCTCCTCACCTCCCTCGGCTACATGGCCGAGGCGTCGGAGGGGGAGAATTCCACGTTGCGCGAGCACAACTGCGCCATTCGCGCCGTGATCGAGCGCTTCCCGGAGATCTGCGTCGCCGAGAAGCGGTTCCTCGAGGAAGTGCTCGGGACCCACGTCACGCGCCAGACCCATATCGCGGCAGGGGCCAACTGCTGCGAGTACTGCATCCATCCGTCCGACTCGTCAGGCGAAGTCGCCGCGGTTAGCGCCGCGGCGACCGCCCTCGAGTCGCCCTCCTTCGTCCAGATCGAGACCCCACGCCATGGGGCGAGCGCACGTCACGTCGCGCTGCAGGAGACGCCATGAGTAGCGCCATCGACCAGCTGGTTTCCAAGGAATACCAGTACGGCTTCAGCACCGACATCGACACCGACACGATCCCGCCCGGATTGAGCGAGGACGTGGTCCGGATCATTTCGGCCAAGAAGAACGAGCCGCCCTTCATGCTCGAGTGGCGCCTCAAGGCGTTCCGCCGCTGGCAGCAGATGACGGAGCCGCACTGGCCCAACGTCACCTTCCCGGCCATCGACTACCAGGCGGTCTCGTACTACTCGGCCCCCAAGTCGGTCAAGCCGTTAGGCAGCCTGGACGAACTCGACCCCAAGATCCGCGAGACGTACGACAAGCTCGGGATCCCGCTGCGGGAGCAGAAGCTCCTGGCCGGCGTGGCGGTCGACGCGGTCTTCGATTCGGTCTCCGTCGGCACGACGTACAAGGAGGAGCTGAAGAAGCACGGCATCATCTTCTGCTCCTTCGGCGAGGCGGTGCGTGACCACCCCGACCTGATCGAGAAGTACCTCGGCTCGGTGGTCCCCTACAGCGACAACTTCTTCGCCGCGCTCAACTCGGCGGTCTTCTCCGACGGCTCGTTCGTCTACATCCCCAAGGGGGTGCGCTGCCCGATGGAGCTGTCGACGTACTTCCGCATCAACGCCGCCGATACGGGGCAGTTCGAGCGCACGCTCATCGTCGCCGACGAAGGATCGTACGTGAGCTACCTCGAAGGGTGCACCGCACCCAAGCGCTCCACCAACCAGCTGCATGCGGCGGTCGTGGAGATCGTGGCCCTCGACAACGCGACGGTGAAGTACTCGACCGTGCAGAACTGGTACGCGGGCGACGAGCACGGCGTGGGCGGGATCTACAACTTCGTCACCAAGCGCGGCAAGGCGATGACGAACAGCAAGATCTCGTGGACGCAGGTGGAGACCGGCTCGGCGATCACCTGGAAGTACCCCAGCGTCATCCTGCAGGGCGACAACTCGGTCGGCGAGTTCTACTCGGTGGCGGTGTCAACAACATGCAGCAGGCCGACACCGGGACCAAGATGATCCACATCGGCCGCAACACGAAGTCGAACATCGTCTCCAAGGGGATCTCGGCCGGCAAGGGACAGAACTCGTATCGCGGCCAGGTGAAGGTGATGCCGCGCGCCGAGAACGCGCGCAACTACACGCAGTGCGACTCGATGCTGATCGGCAACGCCTGCGGCGCGCACACCTTCCCGTACATCGAGGCGCAGAACAACACGGCGACCATCGAGCACGAGGCGAGCACGTCGAAGATCGGCGAAGACCAGATCTTCTACCTCAAGCAGCGCGGCATGAGCGCCGAGCAGGCCGTGTCGATGATCGTCTCGGGCTTCTGCCGCGAGGTGTTCAAGGAGCTGCCGATGGAGTTTGCGTTGGAAGCACAGCAGCTCCTCGGAATTACGCTCGAGGGATCGGTCGGATAGCTCCTCGGTCGGGAAGACGAGAAGACGAGAAGACGGGAAGACGAGTTCAGTCGATTCCCCTTCACGTCTGTCTCGCGCTTCGCCCGACACACGAGAGCTCCGTCTCCCCCGCAGTTGATCTCACTCGTCTTCTCGTCTTCTCGTCTTCCCGTCTTCTAAAGACCAATGCTCGTCATCAAGAATCTCCACGCCAACGTCGGCGACAAGGAAATCCTGAAGGGAATCAGCCTCACCGTGAACGCCGGCGAAGTGCACGCCATCATGGGGCCTAACGGTTCCGGGAAGTCGACGCTCGCCCAGGTCCTCGCGGGCCACCCGGGCTATGAGGTCACCGGTGGCACCGTCGAGTACGATGGCGAAGATCTCCTCGCCATGGACCCCGAGGTGCGCGCCCATCATGGCGTCTTCCTCGCCTTCCAGTACCCGATCGAGATCCCCGGCGTCTCCAACGCCTACTTCCTGCGCACCGCATACAACGAAGTGCGCAAGGCGAACGGGAAGGAAGAAGTCGATCCCATGGACTTCCTCGACGTCATGACCGAGAAGCTCAAGCTCGTCGAGATGGACGAGGCGATGCTCCAGCGCTCGGTCAACTCCGGCTTCTCCGGCGGCGAAAAGAAGCGCAACGAGATCCTGCAGATGGCGGTGCTCGAGCCCAAGCTCGCGATCCTCGACGAGACCGACTCCGGGCTCGACATCGACGCGCTGCGCATCGTCGCCAACGGCGTCAACAAGCTCAAGCGCCCCGACTCGGCCACCATCGTCGTCACGCACTACCAGCGCCTGCTCGAGTACATCGTCCCGGACTTCGTCCACGTGCTGGCCGGCGGTCGCATCGTGAAGTCGGGCGGGAAGGAACTCGCGCTCGAGCTCGAGGCCAAGGGCTATGACTGGCTGCTCGACGAGCCGGCGGCGGTGGGAGGCTGACGTGAGCACGGCAACGTATCGCGATCAGTTCAACACGCTCACCCCTGAAGGGCCGGCGTGGCTCGCCCCGCTTCGTGCGCGGGCGATGGAGCGTCTCGAGGCCAACGGCTTCCCGACGACCCGGAACGAGGACTGGCACTTCACCAACCCGGCGCCGATCACCGAGGGGGCGTTCGAGCCCATGCGGCCGGCGTCAGGCACGGTGACGCAGGCCGACCTCGTCCCCTTTCTCGTGGGACACGCCGAGTGGCCCACGGTGGTCTTCGTCAACGGACGCTACGCGCCGACGCTCTCGCGCGTCGACGCCCTCCCCGCCGGCGTGCGCGTACTCTCGCTCGCCTCGGCGCTGCATGAGGAGCCGACGCTGCTCGAGCAGCACCTGGGGAAGCTGGCCTCCGTGGACGAGCAGGCCTTCGCCTTCACCGCGCTCAACACGGCGATGATGCGCGACGGCGCGGTGTTGCACGTGGCGAAGGACACCACGGTCGAGACGCCGATCCACCTCCTCTTCGTCTCCGATGCTGTCGCCAATGGGGGCGTGTCGCATCCACGAAACCTCGTGGTCATGGAGCGCCACTCGCGCGCCACGATCATCGAGCAGTACGTCTCGCTGGGCGACGCGCGCTACCTGACCAACGCTGTCACCGAGTGCGTGCTCGCCGACGGCGCCACGCTGCACCACTACAAGCTCCAGCGCGAAGGGCAGCAGGCCTTCCACGTGGGGCACATCGAGGCACGACAGGGGCGCGACTCGCACTATGTGTCGTTCGCCTTCTCCATCGGCGCGGCGCTGTCGCGCAACAACATCTACACGATGCTGGCCGGCGAAGGGTGCGGCGCCACGCTCAACGGGCTGTACATGCTCGACGGCGACCAGGTGTGCGACAACCAGACGCGCATCGAGCACGCGGAGCCCAACTGCTACTCGCGCGAGATGTACAAGGGGATCCTCGACGGGACCTCGCACGGCGTCTTCAACGGCAAGGTGTACGTGCGCCCCGTTGCCCAGAAGACCGACGGCAAGCAGACGAACAAGACGTTGCTCCTGTCGGACAAGGCGCGCATCGACACCAAGCCGCAGCTCGAGATCTTTGCCGACGACGTGAAGTGCACGCACGGCGCAACCGTGGGCAAGCTCGACCAGATCGCGACGTTCTACATGAAGTCGCGCGGCGTGAATGCCGACACCACGCGGCGACTGCTGACCTACGCCTTCGCCGCCGAAGTGCTGGAGACGATCGAGTTGGAGCCGTTGAAGGAAGATCTCGAGAAGTTGACCCTCCAGCGCTACCTCTGATCATCACGCCTCCGTGTCCGCTGCCGTCTCCACCGCAGCGGACACGGAGGGGGGCGGAGGCGCGGAGGTCGGTACACGAAGACGAGAGGGTTCATGACGAGCGTGATGCGCGATAACCTGGTTCCTCCCCCCTCGGCGCCAACGGCGCTCGATGTCGCGACGATCCGCGCCGACTTCCCGATCCTCTCGATGGAAGTGCGCGGCAAGCCGCTCGTCTATCTCGACAACGCGGCCACCTCGCAAAAGCCGCGCGCCGTCATCGACGCGCTCACGCAGTACTACGAACGCGAGAACGGGAACATCCATCGCGGGGTGCACTACCTCAGCGAGAAGGCGACCGAACTGTACGACCTCACGCGCGAGGCGGCGCGGCGGTTCTTCAATGCCCGGCACGCCCACGAGATGATCTTCACCCGCGGCGCCACCGAGGGGATCAACCTCGTGGCGTCATCGTTCGGGCAGGCCTTCATCAAGGCCGGGGACGAGATCATCGTCTCTACCATGGAGCACCACTCCAACATCGTCCCGTGGCAGCTGCTGTGCGAACGCACGGGGGCGGTGCTCAAGGTCATCCCGGTGACCGATGCCGGGGAGCTGGACATGGACGGCTATCGCGCGCTGCTCACCGAGCGCACGAAGCTGGTCAGCATCGTGCACATCTCCAACGCGTTAGGCACCATCAACCCGGTCGCCGACATCGTGCGGCTGGCGCATGAGGCCGGGGCCGCGGTGCTGATCGACGGGGCGCAGTCGGCTCCACACGCGCGGGTCGACCTGCAGGCCATCGACTGCGACTTCTTCGTCTGCTCCGGCCACAAGATGCTCGGCCCCACCGGGGCGTCGATCCTGTACGGCAAGGAAGCGTGGCTCGATCGCATGCCCCCGTGGATGGGGGGCGGTGACATGATCGAGCACGTCTCCTTCGAGCGGACGACGTGGGCGCGGCTCCCGTCCAAGTTCGAGGCCGGCACGCCGTCGATCGGCGACGTGGTCGCCTATCGGCACGCGTTCGAGTACCTGGAGCGGGTGGGGTTGGAGAACATCGCGGCGCACGAGCACGACCTGCTGGCCTACGCCGTCGAGCAGGTGCGCGACATTCCCGGGCTTCGGCTGGTGGGGACCGCGCAGGAGAAGGCGGGCGTGCTCAGCTTCGTCATGGATTGCGCCCATCCCCACGACATCGGGACGATTCTCGACGGCTTCGGGGTCGCCATTCGGGCCGGACACCATTGCGCACAGCCGCTGATGCGGCGATATGGTCTACCGTCCACGGCACGCGCGTCGTTCTACCTCTACAACACCCGCGAGGAGGTCGATACGCTCGTGCAAGCCATCCACCACGTGCGGCACGTCTTCGCCTGACGATGGATCTCGGCAATCTCTACCAGGACGTCATCCTGGAGCACAACCGCAACCCGCGGAACTGGGGGGAGCTCCCGCCCCCCAACGACCGGGCCGACGGTCGCAACCCGATGTGCGGCGACGAGGTCACGGTCTGGCTCAAGCTCGAGGGCGATCGCGTGACCGACATCTCGTTCGTCGGGACCGGATGCGCGATCTCCAAGGCGTCGGCGTCGATGATGACGCAGGCTATCAAGGGAAAGACGCGCGCAGAAGCCGAGGCGGTCTTCGAGCAGTTCCACGCGATGGTCACTGGGCATCACGCCAACCCGGCGGGCGATGCCACGGTCGGCAAGCTCAAGGTCTTTGCGGGCGTGGCGCGATTCCCAGCGCGCGTGAAGTGCGCGTCGCTCGCCTGGCATGCGATGCACGAAGCGCTGCACCAGGCCCACTCACGCGCGTCCTGACGACGCGAAGCAGGTAGACGAGCCGCGCTCGTCTCCGGCGAGGAAGTTGGACGGTGGCTCGCGCCAGGCGGCGTGCCCTTCACGTCCCCGATCGCCCGCCTCTCAACGCTCCCGGCGAGGAATCGCACCGCAGGCCACGCGGGTCACATGGCCGTCGCGGCCAGTGTGCTCGCTTCGCTCGCCCGCTTCACCTGCGGTGGATCCTCGCCGAGAGGGAAAACACGACGTGCGCGGCACCGGCTTGTCGTTCGCCACCCTTCCCCACCCCCCACAACAAGCTGCCCCCACTCACAACCGCTCCGCACCACACGGATCGCGTGTTTGGTGCCGGCACGTCGTGCGTATTCCCCCACCCACCCGGAAGAACGCGTGAGCGCCCTTCGACCCCACCCAGCCTTCCCCCTCCACCCAACCCCACAAAAGCGTCCGTTACGCCGTCGCCCGACGTCCCCCGAACCCCTCCTCCCCGATCCCATCTCCCCACACATCGGGAGACGGGGCGACGACGCGATACGGATGTAGCGCGCGAACAACCTTCCCCTTTCGCTCGAAGAAGCCCGAGCGGCGAAGCGATGCTTCCAGAACCCACTCCCAGCCAAAGCGCTGGTGGAACTCGCGCTCCGACAGTCCCAGCAACTCATGAATCCAGCGGCGCGTCTCGGCCGCGTTCGGCTCGTCGGCCGAGATGACGCGGTTGACCGAGGTGCGATCCGAGGCCAGGTCGGCGAGGATCGCCGCGCGCTGCCACTCCAGCGCCCCCCAGTCGCCGAGAAGGCGCAGCTGCTCTCGCACCGTGTACGGGAGGAACGACACCTCGTTCCTGCGTAGCGCCGGGCGCGTGAACAGGTCGGCCAGGGTACGCGACAGCGTCGAGGCGCGCGTGCGACGGACCAGCCACTCCACCATGTCGCTCGGCGTCGGACGCGGACGGGCCGCCACGGCGCGCAGGATGGCGCTCGCCCCATCGGCGTCGGCCAGGCCGAAGACCACGCAGGTTCTGGGGAGACGGCGCGTCGAACGCATCCCCGAATCGCCATCGGCCAGGATGCAGAGCGGACACCACGGCGCGACGTCCATCTGCGCCTTCACGTCATTCGTCGACGGGCGACGCTCGAGGGCATCGAGCAGCGCCACCGACCCGAGGTCGGGCGACACATCGTGCAGTCGCCGCGCCATCTGGTACGGCGGCTCGAGGATCAACAGTGACGAGGTGTTCATGGAACGCACGTTACGGCGCCCCGAAAAGGCTGTACACTCGTACAAGCCCCAGTCGATCGCCGACGCGAAAAAGGGAGGGGACCATGTCGGTCCCCTCCCCATCGAAACGCGTCCTGGACGATCTGACTCAGGTCGACGGTGCCCCCTCGGCCTCTACGCTGCGCCAGGAACCCCCGATCATCGCGCCCCAGCGTCGGGGCGGTGTTGAATCGAGTCGCCCGTCGACGGGGGGGCCGGCGGCTGCGCCGCGCTGTCTCCAGGCTCGACCGGGATCACCAATTCACCATCTGAGTCCCCATCCTGTCCCTCAGGTGGCAGCATGATGGCGAAACGCATCAATCCCCACTCGGTGGTGATGCCGAGTGCCTTCCGGATGCTGGCGCGGTGGAACTCGACCGTTCTGGGCGAGACGCCGAGCGTTTCGGCGATATCGCCGGTCGACTTGCCGTCGCCGATCAGGCGCAGGATCTGGAGGTGGCGCGGGGTCAGGCGATCGAGCGCCGGGTGCTGCAGCGCCGCCGTGTCGCGGAACGAGCGACGGGGGACTCGGGGCGAGATGAAGAGCTTTCCCGCCAGCACGGCCTCGATCGCGCCATTGAGCTCCTCGGCCGACGCTTCCTTGGGGATGAAGCCGTGGGCCCCCTTCTGCAGCGCCAGGTCGGCCAGCGCACGGTCCACGTGCATGGTGACGACGAGGACCTTGAGCGCGGGAAAAGCGGCGGTGATGTCCGGGAGGAGCTCCAGCCCGTTGCGATGGGGCATGGAGAGGTCGAGCAGGAGGATCTCGGGCTTGGTGCGACCGATCTGGTCGACGACCTCTCGCCCGTCGTTCACCACCCCAACGACGACGAAGCTCGGCTTGAGCAGGGCGCGGAGCCCGTGACTCATGAGCGGATGATCGTCGCAGATCAGGACAAGTGTGCGGCGCATGCGGACCTTCCTATCCCTTGACTGGTACGGTGACGCGAATGGTCGTCCCTTCGCCGGGGGTCGATCGAATCTCGAAGCGCCCGTCGGCGAGTCGTGTACGCTCGGCCATGGAGATCAGTCCCAACCCGGCGCTCTTGCTCGGATCGGTGGACTCGAAGCCCTGCCCGAAGTCCTGAATGGACAGCTCGATTCCCCCGCCGGTGTTACGAGTCCGCAGGCGAGCCTTCTTGGCACCCGAGTGCTTGCTGACATTGCGCAGTCCCTCCTGCGCGATGCGATATAGCATCAGCGCGCGCTCGCGCGAAAGCTGTGACGCGTGCCCGACGTCCTCGAAGCTCGTCTCGACGTCGATCCCCGAGGCGCGACTGACGTCTGACGAGAGCTGGTCGAGGGCTGGCAGGAGCCCTCCCTGGTCGATGATCGCCGGGTGCAGCCGGTGGGCGACGCGACGCAGCATCACTCCCAGGTCCTGCAGCTCGGAGCGCAGCGCATCGATGCGCAGCGCGTCGACGCGCATCGAGGCGCGCTCGGGCCCATCGCCCACCGATGGCTCCCCCGAATCCCACTCGCTCAGCTCGTGCTGCAGGATCGCGACGCGCTGCAGGGCGTCGTCGTGCACCTCGCGGGCGACCCACGCACGCTCCTCTTCGTGTGCGTCGAGGAGCTTCTTGGCGTACGTCTGGTGGAGCTTGAGGTTGAGTCGCTGGTAGATGAACAGCGCCGCCAACAGAGCCGCCAGAATGACCCCGACCGCGAGTGCTCCCGCTAGGTAGATCCAGTAGAGCTGGTCGGAAGCGGGCACCGCATTCCCCTCCAGATGAGGACGAAAGCGAGGACATCGCCGAAGGAGCGCGCGTTGTACAAGCGGCGCATTGCGACGAGTTGGTCAGGCCCCATGGCCGCGGCGATGGGGTCGATGATGACGAGCAACCCGAAATACAGCAGGACCCCGATCGTCGTCCAGAGCCAATCGTGGTTCCAGGCGCGTTCCGGCGACGCCGCCACGTTGGAGATCAGTGTATACGCGGTGCACAGCATCATCAGCAGGGCGCGGAACGGACCCGAGAAGGTCCGGAACGTGTCGAGCTCCCCGGCGACGATGGCGATCGCCACGTAGGTCGCGACGACCAAGGGAATGGCGATACGCAGCGCGATACGCGTCACCGGTCGCGTCTGCCAATGCGACAGCGCCCACAGGAGGAGCGTATCCTCGATGGGCTGAAGGTACGTGAAGATCCAGAGGTTATTGCCCCGTGTGACTGCCAGCCCCAGCTGCACCAGGTCCGAGAGAAAAAAGACCAGGCACCAGATCGTGATCCACTTGCGGGCCGGCGACGTCCTCCGCCACGCCGGGACGACCGCGATGGGTGGCATGAGTTGCGCCAGCACCGCGATCGTCGGAATCAAGAAAACGGAGAACGTCATCCAGGCCGCATGTAGCCGAGGGGTCGACCGGCGTCCCGACTAGAGCAGTGGCGAATCGGTGGGGCAGTACGGAGGACACGGATAGTGCTGGTCGAGCAGCACCGCTTCGCCGGCGCTGGCGAGGGCGGCCGTGCGTGCGCCCTTCCTGGCCTTCCCGACCTTCGTGATGTCGTTGCCACTCTCGTCAACGCCGACGATCACCGGCTGGTACGTCCCATCGGGGCCAAGCCCGTGATAGTACCGGATCCCCACACAGCCGGGCTGCGACAGGATCGCTTGCAGGCCGTCGGCCCAGAAGAAGCCAGCATGCTCGGACGCAGGCGCGGCCTTGCGGTAGCGCTGCGTCAGCTCGATGGCCCGCTCGAGGGAGATTCGCTGCGACTCCTTGGGAGGAAGCGCTCCATATCCACCCTTGGGGCTCCCCTTCCCCTTTCCGCGCCCCTTGCCGGCGCCCTTGGTCCCCTGCTTGCGAACGGCCATGCGAATCCTCTCGAGTTGGATGATGTGGAATTGTTAGGCACGACATGCCCGATGCGCCAGCGCGCCGTGTCACACGACGTGTCATGACCGCGTGTCACCGCGAAGCGCCTGGAGGACCTGGCTGGACGCGACGTGTCACGCCGGCGGGGATCCCCGCCAGCGTGACGGCGCGACGTTGCTCCCTTCGCAACGCGGACGACTAGCCGCGCAGTGCGCTCGCCTCGGTGGGACAGTAGGGCGGGCACGGGTAGTGCTGGTCGAGCGCCGTCGTCGGCCCGTCCAACAGGTCGCTGCCGGCGCTGTCCGCCGCCACGAGGACGATCGTGCGCTGCCCCTTTTCGTCGCGGGCGTGGTAGTAGCGCAGGTACTCGGCGTCGGCGCGGCTCAGCAGCGCCAACACCGCCTTCTTGCTGAACATGCCGCCCAGCGACCCTTCTTCGGGCTTGCGCACCCCCGAGACGGTGGCCTGGCTGCGATGACGACGCGTCATGTCTGCGGCTTCCGCGGCGGTAATGCTATGGTCACGCCCGGGCTGCAGGGGAGGATTTGCCATGCTGGTTCTCACGCGTTGAGGAAGAACACGGTCCGCGCCACGCGGGCGGTCGCGTCCGATCGGTCGAGCACTACAGTGTAGAACTCGAGTCCAAGTTCAGACACTGGGGGTAACCCCAGTCGATGGCAGGGCGCCGTCGCCGCCGCTAGACTCCGCGCACGGCACCGTCCTCAGCCCTCGGTCAACGACACATGTCTTACGCCATCGCCCTCATCCGCTACCGCAAGCCGATCGACGACGTGATCGCGAACACCGACGACCATCGGGCGTACCTCCGCTCGCTGCACGAGCGAGGGACGCTCCTCGCGTCTGGGCCGTTCGACCCACGCACCGGCGGGGCGCTGATCCTCAACGTCCCCGACGACGATCCGCAGGGGGCGCTCGACGCCGTACGAGACGGCGATCCGTTCTGGCAGCGGGGTATCGCGCAGTACGAGCTCCTGGTCTGGAACCCGGTCATCGGGCGCGAAGCGATCGACGCGCTCCGGCGCTGATCAGGCCGACGCCGCGTCGCTATTCGTCGCTGCTGTCGCCATCGCGGCCCGCAGCCGTTCCACCTGACCCAAATGGCGCCGTGCGTGCACCGCGGCGACCAAAAAGGCATCGCCCAGATTGAGCCGGATCACCGACGCCATGGGCGATCCCAAGCGACAGGCGCGCCACTCCAACGGCTCGGCCCGCGCGAGGGCATCGTCCAGTCGCTTCTGGCGCTCGAGGAACGCGGCGATCACGTGCGCGCGGATTCGCGGCCCGACCCGGTACTTCCTTGGGGCGGGGACCTTGCGCGGCGACGTCAGCGCCCGGACCAGAAAGGCGCCGGCAAACCGCGGTGACCACGGCGCGTCCTTCCCGCCCTCACGCTGCGGAAGGCTCTCCCCCTCGAGGAATTCCTCGATGCGCTCCAGGTACGAGTCGTGGACGATGCACATGTGCTCGAACACCTGCGCGATCGACCACCCCTTATCGGGCGGGAGCCACGCCAACTCCTGCGGCGTCAACGTCGCGGCGAAGCGTTGCACGTGCTCCGTGATGGCGCGCCCTTCACGGATCAGGAGCTCGTGCAGGGCCTGTTGTGTCTCTGGGGCGGTAAACACGTCGTGCTCCCGTTGGCGGCGCCCCTCGGCGGCCGCGGTCCACTCCGCACCGTGCTCGCATTGCCTGCGCTTGCGCCCGACCCGCCCGCCGGGCGCCACACGAACCTAACGATTGTGCCTGGACACGCGACGCCTGCCGTGTCGCGCCGCCCGCGCCTCGTACTCTACACTCAACCCCTGCACTCGCGCACCCGGCAGTTCCCGCACACTCAGCACAGGTGAACCGCCATGGCCTTGAAGGTCGCGTACGCTTCGACCCCCTCGGCCAGCCCGAGTTCATGAACGGAACGGGCCGTCAGCGCCGCCACCAACGGTCCGCCACCAGTCTCCAGCGTGACGCGCGCGTAGGCGCCGAGGATGGCCACTTCGCGAACGGTCCCCCGAAAGAGGTTGCGGGCCGATGACGCCTGCGGGGTGCGCGACACGACGACTTCCTCGGCACGGATGACGGCGTAGCTCGTTGCACCTGCGGGGGGGAGCCCGACGGTGTAGATCGTGAGGCCGCCACTGGTGAATTCGATGGCGTGGTGCCCGTCGCGAAACTCGGAGGGAGGGGCGTCGATCCAGTCGGGCGCGAGATCCTCGAGCACGCGCGCCGTCCCTGCGAGGACGTTTTCCGCCCCGAGGAACTCGGCGATGTACGGCGAGGCGGGGCGCCGGAAGACCTCCTCCGGCGGGCCGGACTGCAGCACGCGCCCCTTGTCGAGGAGGATCGCGACGTCGCCCAGGAGCCCGGCCTCGGTGAAGTCGTGCGTCACCTGCAACGCCGTGAGCTTCCACTCGCGATGGATGGCTCGCACCTCGCGACGCGTGCGCATGCGACGCCCGGGGTCGAGCGCGCTGAACGGTTCGTCCAGCAGCAGGATGCTCGGGCGCATGGCCAGCGCCCGGGCGATCGCCACGAGTTGCCGCTCGCCCCCGCTCAGGCTCACCACGTCCCGATGGCGCAGGGCGGCCAGCTCGAAGCGGCGCACGACCTCGTCGACCGCCGCCGGGTCGGCGGCTCCGTAGGCCACGTTCTCCTGGACCGACAGGTGCGGGAAGAGGTAGCCGTGCTGGTAGACGAGCCCCACGCGGCGCGCCTCGGGGGGGAGCGCCCGCGCGTCGCGCCCATCCAGCTGCAACGCACCGCCGCTCGCGGGGACGATCCCGGCCACCGTCTCGAGGAGCGTCGTCTTGCCCGACCCCGCCGGCCCGATCACCACGCCGTAGCTCCCCGACGGCACCGTGAAGGTGACGCCCTGCAGCTGGAAGCTCCCCAGGCGGGCGCCGAGATCGCGCGCGACGATCACTCCATCCCCCCGGCGTGCATCTCTCGCTCGCCGCGCAACGCGCGCAGGAGCGCGAGCGGGACCATGGCGATGAGGACGAGAACGGCCGCCACCGGGATCGCCTCACCGAGGCCGTAGGTGGTGAAGCGATCGTAGCTGAGGACGCTGACCGTTTTCGGGTTGTAGGTGAGGATGACGATCGCCCCGAACTCGCTCACGGCGCGCGCCCACATGATCACGGCCGAGGCCAGCAGGCCGCGCCCCGCCAGCGGCAAGGTGATGCGGCGAAAGACGCGCCACCCGTTGTCGCCCAGCGTGCGGGCGACGGCCTCGTAGCGCACGTCGACGCGCGCAAAGGCCTCGCGCGCCCCGCTCACGAAGAGCGGCGCCGAGACGAACAGCATCGCGCAGACGATTCCGATTGGCGTCCCCACGACCCGCAGCCCCGCCACCAGCAGCCCCCGCCCCACCGCGCTGTCGCGCCCCAGGACGAGCAACAGGGCGATGCCGGCGACCGGGTGCGGAATGACCAACGGGAGGTCGAGGAGGGCCGATAGCACCGCACGACCGCGAAAGCGACGTCGGGCGAGCAGGTAGGCCAGCGGAATCCCGGTCGCGACGCCCAGCAGTGTCGCGAGCGTCGCCGTCAACCCGGTAAGGGCCAGCGCCGATCGCAGTTCCGCGTCGCTCCCCAGGCGGGCGACGCCGTCCGCGCTCCCGCGCCAGACCAGCTCGCCGATCGGGGCGACGAGAAAGAGAAGGAGGAGCGACGCCGCCAGCGCGGCGACGATCGTGCTGATCGCCGGAAGCCGCCGCCCCCCCATCAGCGGGGGTCGAGACGGCGAGGAGCGGACGGTCGATTGGGCATGCGCCGAATCTCACCGTGCACCCCCTCCGTACGCCATCCCTGCAGGCCCCGCTCGGTATATTCGACCGTCGCACTCGGGATCTGCTGACGTTTTCCCTCACCCCGCCTCACCCGACATGTACGCCGTCGATCTGCGTTCGATCGCCAAGCGGTACGAAGGGCATGTCGCCGTTCGGAATCTCTCGCTGCAGGTGCCCAAGGGGGCGGTCTACGGACTGCTCGGCCCCAACGGCGCGGGAAAGACGACGACGATCCGAATGCTGTTGAACATCATCGCCCCTGATGAGGGGAGCATCCTGATCAACGGGGTCCCCAATACCGCCAAGGGGATTCTCGACCGCGTGGGCTACCTCCCCGAAGAGCGTGGCCTGTACAAGAAGATGCAGGTGCGCCGGCTGCTGCGGTTCCTCGCGGAGCTCAAGGGCGTGGGGAAGCGCGAGGCCGACGCGCGCATCGACCAATGGCTCGAGCGACTGGACCTCCGCACGTCCGAGAAGGATTGGGGGCTGTCCAAGGTCGACGAGCTGTCGCGCGGCATGCAGCAGAAGGTGCAGTTCATCGGCACGCTCCTGCACAACCCCGACCTCGTGATCCTCGACGAACCGTTCAGCGGGCTCGACCCGATCAATGCGCAGGGACTCAAGGACACGGTGGTGGACCTCAAGCGCAGCGGGAAGACGGTGATCTTCTCGACGCACCTGATGGACAACGCCGAGCGGATGTGCGATGCGGTGTGCATCATCGCGCGCGGGGAGAAGGTGCTGGACGGTGCGGTGACCGCGGTGAAGGCGGCGCACGGCGGTTCGCACCTGGCCCTGGCGCTGGACGGCGCCTCCACACCGGCGGTCGACGCGGTGCTGGCCGATCGCTCGCTGGTGGGGCGGATGGACGACTCATCGCGGTACTTCGAGATCGAGCTGGCGCCGGGTGCCGACGCGCAGCTGCTGCTGCGACGCCTGGTAGCGGCGGGAGCAGCCATCGAACGGTTCGAGCGGGTGCAGCCGTCGCTGCACCAGATCTTCCTCCAGAAGGTTGGAGCCACCGGCATTGAAGCGGGGATGAGCGGCCATGGGTAAGCTGATCGCAGTCATCAAGCGTGAGTACTTCGAGCGCGTGCGCTCCAAGTGGTTTGTCGTGGCGACCGTCTTTGGCCCGCTGATGATGGCGGTCATGGCGGTGCTCCCGGCCTATCTCGCGACCAAGAGCACGGCGTCGGCCGACGTGGCCAACATCGTGATCCTCGACGCGTCGGACAGCGAGCTTGGCGCGCGTGTGTCGCGCACGCTGGGCGCGTTTGGGCGTCCCCCCGAGGTGCGGCGCGTGGCCCCGAGCGAGCTGGCGGCGGCCGAGTCGACGGCGACGCGGCAGGTGATGGACAAGACGGTGCAGGGGTACCTCGTCGTCGACCTGGTGACGAAGGCGGGCGAGCGGGCGCGCTACGCCGGGCGCAACGCGAGTACGCTCCCCGACGTCGACAAAATCCAGGATGCGGTGAAGACGGCCGTGCTGGAGCTGCGCTTCGAGGCCGCCGGCCTGGATGCGCAGAAGGTGCAGGCACTCTCGACGCTCAAGGTCAAGGTGGACGCCGAGCGGCTCACCGAGTCGGGGCGCGGCGGGGGCGGCAAGGGGAACGCGGCGCTCGCGTACGCGGTGGCGCTGCTGCTGTACATGAGCATCGTGCTCTACGGGCAGTCGATCCTCATGGGGGTCATCGAGGAGAAGTCGCAGCGCGTTGCCGAGGTCGTGGTGGCCGCGGTCCCGGCCGACACCCTCCTGGCCGGCAAGGTCATCGGGGTGGGGGCGGTCGGCCTCACGCAGCAGCTGGTGTGGATCGCGAGCGCGATCGGGCTGATGCGCTTCCAGCAGCCCATCATGGCCTCGCTGGGACTGCCGGCGACGCCGATCAACATGCCGCAGGTCACGTTAGGCACGGCGGTGGCGTACTTCTGCTTCTACATCCTCGGCTTCGTCTTCTTCACGTCGCTCTTCGGCGCCGTGGGGTCGATGGTGAGCAGCACGCAGGATGCACAGCAGGTGTCGACGCCGCTCACGATGCTCATCGTGCCGAGCATCCTCCTGCTCATGCCGGTGCTCATGGCGCCTAACGGTGGACTGGCACGCGCCGTCTCCATCATCCCGTTCACCGCGCCGATCCTCATGCCGGTTCGCATGAGCCTCACCTCGGTCCCCTGGTACGAGCTGGCCGCGTCCATCGGGCTGCTCCTGCTCTCGTGTGCCGGGGCGATGTGGCTGGCCGCGCGCATCTACCGCGTCGGGGTGCTGATGTACGGCAAGAAGCCGTCGTTCGCCGAGGTGGCGCGCTGGGTCAGGTTCGCGCGCTGAGGCGCTCGGCGAGTCCGGCGTAGGACGAACGACGAACCTCCCCGGCGGCGCCGCCGCCGGGGAGCACCCAGAAGATCTCGCGCCGCAGCACACCCGCCGCCTCGCCCGGGGCGAGCGGTGCGTCGTCGGCAAAGCCGTGCAGGACGACCGAGACCTTGTCGATCCCGTAGCCCAGCGATGTGCACAGCTTGAGCGCGCGCTGCGTGGCGCGCAGCGACGCGACCGACGGATCGCTGACGATGAGGACGCGATCCGAGGCATCGCAGGCCGCGAGCATCTGCTCATCCGGCGCCCCCGACCAAGCGACGAGGATGACCGGGTACTGCGTGACGAGCTGCTGCAGCGCCTGCGTCACCTCGGCAGGCCGTCCCCCGTCGGCGATGATCACGCGCGACACATCGTCGCTCAGCTGTTGGGCGAGCGCGCGGGGGGTCGCGACGACCACGCCGGGCGAGGGGACGCGCGGCGCCAGCGCGAGCGCGAGACGTCCGGCGATGTCGGCGATGTCGAGGGTGCGGCGGTCGGCGAAGAGCGTAATGACCATCGCGACGTGGGCCGCCGGCCTGGGCGAGTGGGCCGGCGACCTTTCAGGAGGGAGTCAGCAGGAGGGGGCGAACGAACTCACAACGAACTCACGTCCTCGGGGCGCAGTGGGTCTCGAAGGCGGCCACGAGGTCGGCGCTGATCGCCTCGGCGTCGCGGCTCTCGATCTGCCAACGCTCCATGAAGTAGACCAGCTTGCCGTCCTTCATGAGGGCGATGGAGGGTGACGACGGGGGATACCCCACGAAGTACGAGCGGGCGCGCTCCGTGGCTTCGGCATCCTGGCCGGCGAAGACCGTCGTCAGGTGATCGGGCTTCACCTTGGCCTGCTCGACGGCGTGACGGACGGCGGGGCGCGCCATACGGGCCGAGCAACCGCACACGGAGTTCACGACCACCAGCGTGGTACCGGTGCTGTTGGGAACAGCCGCATCGACATCGGCCGCCGTGCGAAGCTCGGTGAAGCCGACGCGGGTGAGGTCCTCGCGAATCGGCGCGACGAGGCGTTCATCGTACATCATGCGGGGCATCGACATCTGTACAACCTCTGGAGACAGGAGACGGGTGAGGGGAGACGGGCGGACAGGCCAGTCTACTCGTCGTCGAACTCGACTTCTTCCCGCACGAGTGCGAGGATCGCGCTCTGCGGGACGACCAGGTAGCGCTCGTTCTCGAACGTGATTTCGACCGCGGCCTTCCGGAAAAAGAGGGCGTAGTCGCCGGTGCGGGCCTGCATGGGGACGAAACGCGTCTCGCGTGAGGCGCCGGTGGCTTGGCGCCATGGCTCGTCGCTGGCATCGGCAAGGTCGGGCATGGGGAGCCCGGGTCCGGTCGCCACGATGTTTCCCCCCTGCACTGCCTGCGAATCGATCGCGGTCGACGGCAGGTACAGGCCGACCTTCGTACGCTCCTCGCCCTCTTCGGACTTCACGAGGACGCGGTCACCGACGACGATCAGTCGCTTGTGCTCTCTCTTCACGTGCACTCTCATCCCGGGGTGCAGCCCCACGGAGAACCGTGGAGGGGCCGATGGTTCTCGCACGAATATATCGTGCTGAAGACGGGAAGACTCACTGCGTGACCTTCGGCCGCACGAGGTGGTACTCGCTCTGCCGCTTGAAGGCCCAGCGCGGCTTGCCGTCGGCGCCGAGGATGAAGTCCTCTTCCTGGGCCAGGCTCACCTTCTGGTTCCCCCATTCGGGGACGGTGGAGGTGGTCTGCAGCTCCGACGAGAACCACATGCTGGGGATGACGGTGGCGTCTCCGCGGCCCGGGACCCCGTCCTGGTAGTCCCAGAGTCCGAAGATGGGGCCGGCGCCGTGGCCGTGCATGCCGATGGGGTGCGAGTACATCGTCCCCTCGACCCCTTCGGCCTTGAGCTTGGCGCGCGTGGCGCGGAGGATCTCGTTCCCGCTGCGACCGGGTCGCGTCTCCTCGAACAGGATGTCCTGGAAGCGGTTCGAGTTCGCGAGCGCCTTGATGAGTCCCGGCGACGGGGCGGTCTCGCCGTCCTTGAGGACGTAGGCGTTGTGCTGCGTGTCGGTGTTGAGGCGCATGGCGGTGATGCCGACATCGCAGTGCAGGACGTCACCCGGCTGGATGACCGGGTTCTCGCCTAACGTGGCGCCGGTGGCGCCGCGGCGCTGGATGGAGACCGACGGCTGGAACCAGGTGCCGAGCCCGAGGTCATTGACCTGCTGGCGCCACCACCAGACGAGATCGTCGGTGCGCGTGACGCCGGGGGTGATGACCTCGTTGGAGAACATGCGGGCGATGAGCGAGTGGACCAGCTCGTTCATCTTGCCGAAGACGACCTCCTCCTCGGGGAGCCGGGCGGCGATCAGCTGCAACGGGAGTGCTTCCGCCTTCTTGAAGCGCGACGTCCACTTCTTCCCGAGCATGGCGGTCATCCCTTCGAGCTCGCCAGCCGAGAGGCCATCGGAGAAGGCATGCGTGCGGGAGACGTCGATGCCGATGACCTTGGGGTTGCGCTCCTCGAGCACTTCCTTGAGGAGGAGCCACTGCTGGTCGCCCCACAGCTCGGCGTTGCGCCCGCCGGCGGGGTTGTCGATCACGGCCTTGGCCGTGTAGGCCTTGTAGATCCCGCCCTGCGAGGTGCCGCCTAACGCCAACCGCTCGACGCAGGAGCCGTCGCCGGGGTCGGCCTTGCCCGAGGCGGCGCACTTGTCGAAGAAGACATAGATCGTGCGCCGACGCGCCGCGAAGGTGGTGGGCGAGACGATGGACGAGAAGACCGGATCCTCGTTGTACTCGCGCATGGACACGACCCAGAGGTCGATGCCGTGCGTGCGCAGGAGCTTGGGAAGGACGGTCTCCATGCGCTGCTTGAGCCAGCGCTGTTGCGTGGCGGCCTGCTCGCGGAGCGTGCCGAGGGGGCGCGACTGGGCGTCGCCGGGGGCGGCGGCGAGGGTGAGGGCGGCGAGCGTGGCGAGGGCGGCGCGGGACGTCATGAGACGGGAGACGGGGGTCGGGGGGGCGAGCGGCGGAGCTGCTCGGGGGGGGGGGGACGAGGCGGAGGGCGGAGCGCGTCGAGGGTGCGACGGGGGTGGAAACGAAATGGTACGCGGTGCGGTGGAATGATGCTGCGAGTTGGGGCGGCAGGTGAGATGTTGTGGTTCGGGGGGGGCCCCCCGCCACGACCACGTCGCTCCCCCCGCTCGCTCGTCGCCCTGCCGCGTCGCTACCGCTTCATGTTCGTCAGCACCAACCCGCCGTCCAACCAGCCGCGCACCGGGTGTGGCTGGTACGGCGACTCCAGCTCCGCACACTCCTCCGCCGTCAGCACCAGGTCGCACGCCGCCGCGGCCGCGTCGAGCTGCTCGAGCTTCGTCGTCCCGACGATCGGCGCGGTCACCCCGGGACGCGAGAGCAGCCACGCCAGCGCCACCTGCGCCGGCTGCACCCCTCGCCGCGCGGCCACCCGGATCGTCGCCTCGACCACGTCCCAATCGGCCGGATGGTCGTACAGCTGGTCGGCCAGCACGCCATCGCCGTCGTCGCGCGGCGACATCCCGTGTCCCCCGCGCTGGCGCTTCCCGCCTAACAAGCCGCGTGCGAGCGGCGACCACGGGATCACGCCGAGTCCCTGGTCGAGACAGAGCGGGATCATCTCGCGCTCCTCTTCCCGGTACACGAGGTTGTAGTGGTTCTGCATGCTCACGAACTTCGCCCATCCGTTGCGCTCGGACACCGAGAGGGCCTTCATCAGCTGCCAGGCGAACATCGAGCTGGCGCCGAGGTACAGGACCTTCCCCTGCCTGACGAGATGATCCAGCGCGGCCAGCGTCTCCTCCACCGGCGTCTCGGCGTGATGGCGGTGGATCTGGTACAGGTCGATGCGCTCCACCCCAAGCCGCCGCAGCGAGTCCTCGCACGACTGGATGATGTGCTTGCGCGAGAGCCCGATCCGGTTGGGACCGTCGCCCATCTTGAGGCGCACCTTCGTTGCGATGACCACTTCGTCGAGGCGCGCGTACTCGCGCAGCGCCCGCCCGGTCACCTCCTCGCTCACCCCGAGCGAGTACACATCCGCGGTATCGAAGAAGTTGATCCCCAACTCCACCGCCCGCCGGAAGAAGGGGCGTGCCTCCTCCTCCTCGAGCACCCAGGGGCGCCATTGCCGGGTGCCATAGCTCATGCACCCCAGGGCGATGCGCGAGACGACGAGGCCGGTCTGGCCCAACCGTGTGAACTGCATGAAGACGAGAGGACCTCAGCCCTTGTGGTGCGTCGAGGCGTCGTGATGCACGGCCGAAAAGGTGTGGTCGCGGTGCGCCCGCTTGAGTAGTTGGTAGCGCACGAGCTGCACCACGCCAGCGAGGACGAGGGCGAACGCCCCCACGGCGATCACGCGCCAGAACAGCGTCGAGCTGGCCATCGACGGCCAGTCGTCGAAGGTGGCACGCGCCGACCCCATGGGCTCGGCACGCATGGCGATCAGGGCGAGTGAGGCCAGCGACTCGGCCACCGCCTCGAGGACCGCGAACAGCGGGGCGCGCCAGAGCCAGTGCCGCAGCGTGTAATTCCCCAGGTGCAACGCCGTCATCCCGAACAGGAGGATGAGGCGCACGGCGAACATCGCGCCGGCAAAGACGAGCGAATCGTTAGGCCCCTGCGTGAACACCACCGCCCAGAACAAGCGCAGGAAGACGCCCGTGACCAGCGCCATCGCCACGATCGACATCGAGAACCGCCGAATCGCCGGCGGTTCCTCGAGCTTGAACGTCCCGGTGATTGCAGGAAAGAAGGGAGCCATGTCGGGGAAGCTAGGGCTCGGAGCGAGGCTCCGACAGCGTGGCGGCGCACACATTCCGTGTGCGCCGAGGGACACCGCGGCAGCGGCGGAAGATCGGCCGTCGCCACGCCTGTCGTCCGACAACCGTCGCTAGCGCACCGCGACCTGCTGCGCGAGCCAGGCAAGGCTCTCACGCGCATGCACGCGCCAATAGTCCCAATCGTGCTTGCCGGGCCACTCGGCATATGCCGGCGCGAACCCCAGCCGGGTCAGCTCGGCGCGGAGCACGCGACTCTGGTCGATGAGCCCGTCCTCGGTCCCGCAGTCGAGGAAGATCGCGGGCACGAGGTCGCGACGTGTCGCCGCCAGGCGTTGCGCCCGACGGAGCGGGTCGCGGGCATACCAGGCGGCGGTGTCGGCACCGAACGCCGGCGCGATGAGCGGCCACATGCGATCGCCCCAGCTTTCGCGCAGCGCGGCGTCGCTCTGCGCGTACCGCGGCACCCCGTCGAACGGATGTGCGCCCGTGTACGCCGGGGAGACGACGCCGGAGTGGCTTGCCGCGGCGCGAAAGACCTCGGGATACTGCAACGCCATCGTCAGCGCGCCGTAGCCACCCATGCTCAACCCGGCGATCGCGCGCTGCGCGCGGCTGGCCACGGTGCGGTAGCGCCGATCGACCGCCGTCACGAGATCGTGGGCGATGTAGTCGTCGTAGTGCGGCCACGGCACGCAGTACGAGGCGTCGGTGTCATCGCCGGGGCGCGGCTTGAACTCGCGACGGCAGACCGAGATGTCGAAGAGCCGGTTCCAGGTGGTGTACCACCCGTCGTCGCCATCCGGCATCACGACGACCATCTCCGGCAGGCCAGCGGCGGTGAGCGAGTCCAGCGTCTCGTCGAGCCTTCCCTGCTTCGTCCAGTCGGTCTCGCTCCCCCAGAGCCCGTGCAGGTAGTAGACCGACGGAAAGCGACGCGCCGGCTGCGTGGCGTATCCCGGCGGGAGCCAGACGATGGCGCGCTTCTGCGTGCCTAACGCCTGCGACCAGAAGGTGAGCGTATCGACGGTGCCGCGGGGCACCACCTGCGCCGGCAGGGGGCGCGCGAGCAGCCCCCCGGCGAGCACCGCCGCGACCGGGAGCAGGGCCCGGGCGGCGCGCCTCACGGCACCGCCGCGATGCACTCGATCTCCACCCGGGCGCCGAGGGCCAGCCCGTTCGCCCCGAGCGCGCTGCGCGCCGGCTTGTTGCGCGGGAAGAAGGTCGTGTAGATCTCGTTCATCGCATCCCACTCGCGCATGTCGGCCATGAAGACGGTGCACTTCACCACGCGGTCGAGCGAGGATCCGCTCTTCTCCAGCACGTCCTTGATGTTCTCCATGGTTTGCCGAGTCTCGGCCTGGATCCCGCCGGGTACGACACCCCCCTGCGCGCTGGCCGAGGTCCCGATCTGCCCGGCCAGGAAGAGGAGGTTGCCGACCTGCACCGCCGGCGAGAAGGGGCGCGTCGGCTTGCCGTAGGGGAGGTGCCAGGTGACCCCGTTCTCGGTCACGGAGGCGGGCGACGGCGCGGGGGCAGGCGTCGGCGTGGCGCGCGAGCATGCCCCAACCACGAGCAGCGGGAGAACCAGCAGTCGAGCGTTCATCGGTATGGAGAGGTGAAGGGGAAAGGTGTCGGGAGCGTCCACGACCGCCTGGTCGTCACTCGGCCTGCGTGACTGCGGCGCCCCGGCCGTCGCCGGGGTGCCCGCGGCCCGTGCATCGTCCCGTCGCTCACGTCAGCGACTCGTGCAGCAGCGAATGAAAATGGTGCACGCCATTTTCCCTGGTCGCCGAGTAGCGCCCGCGATCGTAGATGCGCGATCGCAGGTTGCGCTGCACGGCTTCGCAGATCGCGATGTCCTCGTCCTGGATCTCGAAGCTGAAGTCGGTGATGCGCGCCCAATCCGGGTCGTTGTCGGCCGGCGGGTTCACCGCGTACCAGTCGAAGCGGACGCGCGTCGTGTTGTGGTCGATGGGGAGGACGATGTTGGTCTGCATCTGCCCCTGGTAGATGTTGAGCATCCAGTTGGGATAGATCCAGTAGTAATGCGCCTCATCGTCACCGGCGCGCGGGATGTACTTGCGGTCGGCCGCGTGCGCCGCGAGGGGGCGCAGCGGCGCGTACTGGCGCGAGTAGTACCGATGCGGCTCGACGACGTACCGGTCCACATCGAGCTCCTTGTGCAGCCCGGGGTGCACGACCGACACGTGATACCCCTCGAGGTAGTTGTCGACGTAGACCTTCCAGTTGCAGTGGATCGTCCACTCCCGCGACATGACGTAGCGCATGCGCTCGGCGTGGAAGCGCTCGCACTGCTGCGGAATGTCCTCGATGAAGTGCGCGAGCGGCGGCGCCTTGAGGTCGAGGTTGGCGAAGACGAGGGGGCCCCACGTGGCGACCTGCACCGGGAGCAGCTGGAAGTCGCCGGGGGAAAAGTTGGCGGTCCCTTCCATGCCGGGCGCACGGACCAGCGCCCCCTGGAGGCTGTAGGTCCACCCGTGATACTTGCACTGCATGCTTTGTCGTCGACCGCACCCGGTCGCGACCGGACCCGCGCGATGCAGGCAGACGTTGTGAAAGCCGCGCAAGACCTCGCCATCGCGCACGATCACGATCGACTCGTTGGCGATCTCCGCGGTGAGGTACGAACCGCTCTCCGCCAGCTGCTCCGTCCGCCCCACGAGCTGCCACGTCTTCGCGAAGATCTTCCCCACCTCGAGCTCGAGGTAGACCGGATCGTTGTACAGCCTCGCCGGGATCGTGGAGGCGTGGGAGACGTCGAGGTTGAACGAAAAGGGCATGCGCGCGACCCTACGGGAGGGAACGACGGCAGCAACGCGTGAGACGCGACGGCACCGACCGTCTCGCACTCATCGCGTCGCCCGGCGTTGTGGTTGCAGCCAGAGGACCTGCTCGGTTTCCTGCTCGACACGCTTGCGGCTGTAGACGAGGGGGAAATAGTCATCCTTGCCCCACAGCGGCAACAGGTCGCCGTAGTGCGCGCTGCGCGGATCCGCGGACTGGCCCGGGACGTTGGTCACGACGGAGCGGTCGAAGTCGCCCAGGTCGATGATTTCGCGGAAGGACGCGCCAGCGGTCTGCTTGAAGTCGCGCCCGCCGGTCGCGTAGACCGTGTTCCCGTCGCCACCGCGGGAGGCCGACGGGAGGTCGTAGCGCGAGGAGAGCGGATGGCGGAAGACCGCCAGGTGCACGTCGCCGTACCGCCAGGCGGCGCGGTCGGCCCCAAAGCGGCGCGTGAGGTCGGCGACGGCGTCGTCGAGCGCGCCGAGGAGGAGGGAGTCGCTGGCCGGGGTCGCCGACGTGGCCAGCGTTCGTTCCAGCCACTGGTACTCGGGGCGCAGCGCGAGCGCCGCGCTCGTCTCCCGATCGTCGGGGAGCTGGGCCGCGATCGCTCGGCGGTAGACGGCCGGGGCCCACGCGGCGAAGAGCGTCGGGGCCACCTGGTCGCGCGACATGCGCAGGTTCCAGTCGGCCAGGAGCCTCACGTCCGCTCGTCCCGAGACCCCCCACCGGTTCGCCGCCGCCGTGAGCGAAGGAACGAGCGCCTCGGCCAGCTTGGAGTGGTCGTCGTGTTGCAACTGCCGGAAATCGTCGACGGTGAACTTGCGCGGCTGGCGCAGGACCTCGTGCACGCGATCGATGCGATAGCGCGAGGCCCACTCGTACGAGAGCGGGATGGGGTAGCTGTCGGGGAGAATGTTGTGGTTCGCCGTGGCGATGTAGCCCTCGGCCGGATTGAAGGCGCGCGGCAGCTGCATCCCGGGGACGAAGCCCGACCACTCGTGGCTCCCTTCGCCGGGGACCGGGAGGAGCCCGGACCAGCTGCGCGTGGGCATGAGTCCGCCGGCCACCCACCCGATGTTCCCGTCGACGTCGGCGTAGATCATGTTCTCGCTCGGCATGAGCCAGCGCGTCATCGCCGCCTGGAACTGCGGCCAGTTGCGCGCACGGTTGAGCGAGAGTGAGGCGAGGTAGGAGGCGGTCCCCGGCTCGGCGTGCACCGAGCGGATGGCGAAGGCGCGCCGGCGCGCGGTGTCGACGGAGACGATGGGGCCGTGCACGGTGTAGCGCAGGGTGACGACGCGCGGCGCCTCCCCCTTCACGCGAATCGTGTCGGTGATGGACTGCACATGGCGCCAGGCGCCCTTGTGGCGGTAGCAGTCGAGCGAGGATTCGGTCCGGTGGGGAACCGATTGGTTTGGCGAGGACGCGGCGGCGGTGGCACGTTGTTGTTGGGGGGGGCCCCCCGGTCGCGCCGGGCAGGCGCCTAACGTCTCCACGTACACGTCCTGCTGGTCCATCCCCACCACCGTCAGCCCGAAGGCGATGCGGTCATTGTGCCCGATCGACACCCCCGGGCTCGCCGGCTCCCCTGCCCCGATCACGTTCCACCCCGGTGCCACCAGGTGGGTGAGGTATCGCACCGCCGGGTTCGTGATGACGCGGTGCGGATCGTTGGCGAGGATCGGCCGCCCGGTGGCAGTCTTGCGCCCGCTGACGGTCCAGTTGTTCGACCCTTCGATGCGGTTGTACGCCACGTCGGCAAAGGCCGACCCGAAGCCACCTAACGATGCGGCACCGATCCCGGCCAGGTCGAGCCCCGGCGCCGGGTCGAGTGCGCGCACCGGATCGACCGGGAGGAGTGCCTCGACCCGCTTGGCCCCGAGCTTGGCGACCAGCTGCGCACGGAGCACCTCCGACGACCCGTTCGAGACGCCGGAAAGCCCGGTGGCACGAGACAGCGGCACCTCGATGCTCCACGGCTCTGGGCGAAAGCCGAGCATCCCGAACTCGGGCGGGAGCGAGTCGCCGGCCTGCGCGATGTACGCGTTCACCCCGCTCACGAAGGCGGTGACGATCGCCTTGGCGTCGGGCGCGTAGGCCGCCCACTCCTTCTTCATGTCGCCGCGGTACTTGAAGGTGCGCGCGAAGCGATCACGATCCACCGCCGAGGGCCCCAGGACCTCCGCCAGCCGACCTTCGCCCGCTCGCCGCCACATCTCCATCTGGAAGAGGCGATCCTGCGCCACGACGAATCCCTGCGCGAAGAAGAGGTCGTGCGTGTTCTTCGCGTAGATGTGCGGCACCCCCCACCGATCGCGGCGCACTTCCACGGAGGCCGTGAGCCCCGGCACCTGCAGACGCCGCTCCTCCACCGCACGCCCGCGCCAGGCGACCGCCCCCGAGGCTGCCAGCGCTGTCACGCCAGCGAGGATCCATCCGCGATGTGCCGCCATGCCCGTCTTCGTCCGCGTCGGTGGTGTTCGCCCTCGCGCCACTCGGCGCGCGCCCCTACAACGTTGCGTCGCGACAACGGTCGCGCGGAAGGGACGCGCCCCAACTCGAGGCCACTGGTCAGTGCGCGGCGCCTGCGGCGAGGGCGCGCACGCCGAGAGACAGGCGACTCACGCCTTACTTGATCCAGTGTCCGATCCGCCCCCACCGAATCGCCGTGATGAACGCGAGCGGGCGATCGCTCTCGGCGTTCCACGAGTAGTACACGAAGAGCGGGCGCCCACGAAAGTTCTCGCGCGGCACGACGCCCCAGTAGCGCGAGTCCTTCGAGTTGTAGCGGTTGTCGCCCATCATGAAGTAGTGCCCCTGCGGCACCACGAGCGGTCCCCAGTAGTCGTGCGTCGGCTGCGCCGGTGCCGCGCCGAAGCGCGAGGCGGTGAGTGCGATCTCCTTCTGCCAATCGAAGAGCGGACTCACCTCGTTGGGATCGCCCGCCTCCGACGACGCACCATAGCCCTGCCGCTGCTCGATCCCGTTCACGAAGAGTTTCGCGTCGCGCATGTGCAGCGTGTCACCCGGCATCCCCACGATGCGCTTGACCAGCGTCGGCGTGGGATCCCACGGCTGGTCGACTTGAGGCGGCGACACAAAGACCGCGATGTCGTAGCGCGCCGGCTCGGCGTAGCCGGGAAGGTTCACGTTGCTGAAGGGGACGTGCGGACCGAAGCGCAGCTTGTTGACGAAGAGCCAGTCCCCCACGAGCATCGACGGGATCATGCTCCCCGAGGGGATGCGATACGCCTCGAAGAAGAAGGCGCGGATGAAGAAGAAGAGCAGGATCGCACCGCCGATCCCCTTCACATTCTCCCACAGTGCGCTCTTCGAGAACGACGAGCCGCTCGACTTCTTGCGTGACTGGGCGACGACGTTGTTGGGCTTGGATGACTTCTTGGCGCTCATGCGGCTCGGGCGGATCGGGCGACGTGAGTGGGTCGGGAGGCGGCGGAGCAGGCAATTTAACTACGACGGCGCGCGCGTCGTGTTCCATCGTTCGAGCGCGCGGGGGACGAGTGGGACGCGCGGGGGCCCGATGCACGAGAGGCGCGCCTCCAGGGGAGACGCGCCTCTCGCGAGGTCGGCGTGGTGTCGCCGCTTACTTCTTGAGGTGCTTGTTGACGAGCGCCGTCATCTCGAACATCGAGACGGTCTTCTTGCCACCGAACACCTTCTTCAGCGCCTCGTCGGCGTTGATGTTGCGCTTGTTCTTCGAGTCCTGCAGGCCGTTCTTGTGGATATAGCCCCACAGGTCCTTGGCAACCTGGGAACGCGGACGCGGCTTCGGGCCGATCACCGCCGCGAGCTCCGTGGTCGGCGTCATCGGCGCCATGAACGCCGGATTCGGCTTCCGCTTCGCAGCGGGCTTCTTTGCAGCAGCCTTCTTCGCAGGCGCCTTCTTGGCGGCAGCCTTCTTCGGAGCAGCCTTCTTCGGCGCGGCCTTCTTCGCAGCGGCCTTCTTCTTAGCGGCCATCGTTCGACTCCTGAGTGATGGAAACGTGAATTCCCCCGGTGGAAACCACGAATTCTTCGCGGCAAAAACTAAAGGCGAACGTCGGAGACGCAATAGGGAAGTGCATCGCGCCCCCTATGAAAATCGACGTTTTCCCTAGGAGAACGCGCCACGGAGCCTCTTCAGCACCGCCATTCCCCGGGGAGAAACGTGTCGTAGCGCACCGTGCATGCACGCTGCACACGGTGCATTTGCCCCATCGTTTCCCCTGAGAAACGCCGCGTTCGCGCACGCGCTCCCCCCATAAGCAACGCGCGCGCGCACCATTCGTGAAGCAGCGTTTCCCCGGGAAAACGTCGCGTCTCCCTAGGGAAACGCCGGAATGCGACCGCTGCGCGCACCGCCGGTTGCAGCCCGCTGCTACTTGAGCGTCGTGCGCAGCCAGTCGAGCAACGCCGCCATCACGTCGGCGCGCACGAAGCGATCGGGGAGCGTGGTGTAGCCCGCCGGATTCCCGTTGGCATCCTGCACGAAGAGGTGATTCGCCTCGGGAAAGACGCGCATCGCCACGCGACGATTCCCGCCGTCACGCATGGCCTTCTCGAGTGCCCCCGCCTGCTCCGCCGTCACCTGCTGGTCCGTTGCCCCCTGCAGGATCAGCGTCGGCACGCGCACCTTGCGCGCGGTGACCAACGGATCGTAGTCGAGGAAGTACTTCAACCACGTCGACGTGCTCGCCAGCGAGTCGATCGACGCGTCGAGCGTCGCTAGGGACGAGTCGCGCCGCGCGGGCGTGAGCGACGTGTCGCGACGCACGGCGTTCCCCAGCTGGAAGCGCAGGATCTGTCGCCCCGTCTGTGACGGCCCGGCCATCAGCACGATGCCGCGCAGCGACGGATCGCTCACCGCCACCATCGGTGCAATGAGCCCGCCCTCGCTGTGTCCCACGAGTGCGAGTCGCGACCCGTCGATCTCGGGGCGCGCGCGCAGGTAGGCGAGCCCGGCGCGAATGTCATCGGCGAAGTCGGCGCTCGTCGCCGAAGCGTGATCGCCCGTCGACGCGCCGTGGCCGCGATCGTCCAGGCGCAACACCGCAATGCCGTGACGGCCGAGCGTGTCGGCAATCTGCCGGAAGGGACGATATCCCTTCAGGGGGGGAATCGCCTCGTCACGATCTTCGGGTCCGCTCCCGGTGATCGTGACCACCGCCGCCACCTTCCCCTTTCGGTCGCGAGGCATCGTGAGCGTCCCGGCCAGCGTGTGCCCGCCCGGGGTGCGGACGGTGACTTCTTCCGCCGTGTAGGGTGCGCCGGCGGGGGCGGAATAGTCCGGCTTCTCCACCGACATCGCGCTGGCACTGGCACTGCCGCCGCGCACACGCACGAGGCGCAGCCCCTGCGCCGGAATGACACCGCCCGTGATGTCGCCTGCCGCATTCACCGCCAGGCGCGCCGGGACGTTGCCCAGCAGCACGACCACCGAATCGCTCCCCCGGCGCACGACGCTCGCGAACGCGGTCTGCCCGCCCTGCAGGTTCCAGATGGGGACCGGTACGGAGTCACCACCGATGGCGCGGGCACGCTGGATCACCAACTCGACGATGGCAAACGACGGATTGATGAACGGCACCGCCCCCGGGCTGGTGGCGAAGCGCTGCGTCGCGGTGCGCCCGCCCCCACTGATGTCGACGATGACGCTGTCGCCCGTGAACCGCGCCTCGGCGTGCTGCGCCGGGGCGCTGGTCACGGCGGCCGTGGCCGCGCGATAGTCGTTGAGCAGGCGCGTCGCTCGGCCCTGCGCGTCGACGTCGACACGCAGCGTGAAGCGTGCGCTGGCCGGCTTGATGAGCATCTCCACGTCGAGCCCTGCCCGCGAACGGGTGAAGCGCTCGATCGCGATGGTGTCGTTCCCTGCCAGCAGGACGAGAAGGTCGCTGCCGGGCGCGCCCTGCGCGCGCGTGGGCCGCGGTGCGAGGACAACCAGCAGCAGCGCGACGAGGATCGGGAGGGTGGTGCACAGCAGGCGCGCGGCGCGCGCCGGGACGCCGTCTTGACGGCGCGGTCGTGGTGCGGACATGGAGAGTGCCAGAAGTCGTGGAAAAGCCGGTGATGACGAGACGAGCTGCACGAGGAACAACAGGTACACGCGGTGCGAGGCCACGGTGCCACAGCGCGATTCCCGACGAAACATCCCACGGCGTTCCGCCGCGCCACCACGCGGCAAACCGGTGCCGCCGATGTTGCGCGTCGCGCCGGGCGCCCCGCGGTTCGTTAGGCGACCAGCGACTGCAGCAACGTGATCATCCGCACGTCGAACGGGTCGGCCGAGGCGTCGCCGTCGGCGATGTCCGGGTTGGCCTGCGGCGTCTCGAGGATGAGCGGAATCTCCTGCGTGCGCGGGTCCTGCAGGAGCCAACGGAACGGCTCGACCCCGATCTTCCCCTCCCCGATGAGGGCGTGTCGATCCTTGTTCGACGCGAAATCTCCCTCGGAGTCGTTGAGGTGCAGGAACGACGGCGCCTCGCCGATCACGTCGCAGAAACGATCGAGGAGCGCACGCGCCGCGTCAGGCCCCGACGTGAAGTCGTGCCCGCTGGCAAAGAGATGGCAGGTGTCGAGCCCGTAGCCGGCGCGCGCGCGCGACGCCGCCGGGACGCGCGCCAGCATCCCGGCAATCTCCTCCGGTGCGCGCCCCATGGTGCGCCCGGCCCCGGCCGTGTTCTCGATGAAGATCTTCGCGCCCTCGGGGACCTTCTCGAGCGCGAAACTCATCGCATCCCCCACACGCGCGATCGCCCCGGCGGGATCGCTCGTCCCCGCCGAGCCGGGGTGGAAACAGAAGCCGAGCACGCCGAGCGCGGTCGTGCGCTCGAGCTCCTTGGCGAGGCCGAGCTTGGCACGCTCGTACTTCTCCGGCTCCGGCGACGCGGTGTTGAGGACGTAGGCCGCGTGCACGATGCAGTGCCGCTTGTCGATGCCGGCCGCCGCCATCGCCTCGGTGAAACGCTGCGCCTTCTCCGGCTTGACGCTCGCCTTCTCGTTGTAGAACTGCGGCATCCCGCTAAAGATCTGCAGCGCCTTCATGCCGGCCGCGCCCGCACGCGCCGCCGCCATGTGGACGCCACCGGTGCCAATCGTGTGCGCTCCGAAGTAGTGGGTCATGCCGGGACGGGAGACGGGAGGGTGGCGTGCTGGGGAGGAGGGCGATGTCGCGCGGCAACAGCAGCGCACGAGCGTGCAAGTCTATTCGCACCGCGCGCACGGCGCACGCCCCGGCCCCAACGCAAGAGTGGCGCGCGGCATCGCCGCGCGCCACTCCCGCCTCCCGTCGCCCAGCCCTGCTACTTCACCCGCACCACCGCCATCCCGACGTTCGCCGGTGGTGTGCCGCCGGTGATGCCGCGAATCCCCAGGGCCTGCGGCGTCGTCTGCGTGCCCGAGATCTCCCAGGCCGCGAAGCCGCCCCCGGGAAGGGTGAAGACGTTGCTGATCGTCGACGGGAACGTCCCGAACGAGACCGCGCGCATGTTGATGGGCCACGGCTTCGGGAAGGCCGAGCTCCCGTCGCCGAAGCGCAGGCTCGCGCTCATGTTCGCGAAGATGTCGCGCGTGTTCCAGCTCTGCAGGCGCGCCCGCGGGTCGGTGATCGTCCCCGCCGGATAGTTGTCCGAGGCCGAGGCGAGGGAAAAATACCCCATCATCTCCGCCCACGTCTTCCCGGTGCGGTTCTGCAGGTTCGTGATGCCGCGATCGTTTTGCTGCTGCACCAGCGAGCGCAGGAAGGCCCCCTCGTCGGCGCCGCCGTAGGTGTCGGTCACCCAGCGGGCGAACGACCACGACGAGCCGTAGATGACGTTATCGCTGCTGTTGATGATCGACTTGGACTCGTTGGCGTTGTAGTGCCGGTACAGGAAGCCCATGTGGTGCCCGATCGCCTCGACGGGATCGGTGCAGCCGAAGCGCGAGTCGGGGGGACGCACGTAGTCGCAGATGATGCCGTCGCTCCACCGGATGTCGCTGCGCTGCGGCTTGTTGGAGTACAGCTTGCGCGCCCACAGCTCGGTCGCCTGCTGCGCCGTCGCCTCCTCCAGCCACCCTTCCTCGGCGAAGTTGGCGTCCCGGTCGATGCGCTCGGCGAACATCACGACATGCTTGAACTCGTGCAGGAGCGTGCCCCGCACGTAGTGGCGCCAGTCGACGAGCGACCAGTTCGAATTGCCGGTGGCGTTGGGATTGGGGACGAAGGCGTAGAAGTACTCGCCCTCGTTGCTGGGCAGGCAGGCGTTGTTCGGGTTGGGGTCCGACTGCGGCGCGAAGTCGCACGACGTCACGAAGCCGAGCAGCGACCCGCCGCTCCCGATCGTGTAGTCGTTGACCTTCTTGGAGAAGATGGCGATCACGCGCCCGTTGGCGTCGGTCTCGCCGTCGAGCACGAGCGGGTCGCCAAAGCTCGAGAGGTAGCCGAACATGTCCCGGTCGAACTCGGTCCCGATCGCCTGGTACTCGGCGTCCATCGTCCCCGCGAGCGGCGAGAGCGAGTCTTCCATGATGATGAGCTTGGGCCCCACGTACACCACGCGCACGCGCACCGAATCGAACGTGGTGTAAGTGCCGAACGTCTTCATCATGCGCTTCCAGAACTTGTCGCCGACGTTAGGCAGGTCGGCCACGGCGCTCGCCAGCGAGACGCCGGCGCGGCTGGCCGCGGCGCGCTCTCGGGCGCGCTTGGCCTGCATCGCGCTCCGCAGGTTAGGGTGCCGGTTGAGGAAGTCGAGGTTGGCCTTGAGCGCCGCGGCATGTCCCCTCGCGAAACTCTCATCGCGCGTGGGCGCGGGGAGCGCGACGGGCCCCATCACAGGGGCGGACGGCGCCGAGAGGGCGTACGTCCGGGCCGGCGCAAGGAGCGCCGACGTCGCCGAAGCGCGCGCCGCACCCACCAGCTGGAAGTTCACCGCCTGCGCCGCACTGGTCGCATGGTTGAAGGCCGTCACGACGTACGTACCACCGGTCGTGCTGAACTCGTTGCACCCCACCTCGCCCGCCCCCGTCAGCAGCATCGACTCGCCGACGGCGAGCTGTCGCGGCGTCGCCATGGCGAGGTTGGCGCTCCCCGAGGCCGAATCGCCGGCGACGGAAACGACGATCGGCACGGGGCCGTTCGGCGAGCATGGCAGGATGGTCGCCGCAGGCACAACGAAGCTGATGGAGGTCGTGGTGGCGGCGGTGACCGTCGCGCGCGCGCCGTTCACGAAGACGGCGTTGTTCGACAGATCGCCGGCGAAGTTGGTCCCCGTGATGGTGGCCGCGATCCCCGGGGTCCACGTGGCCGGCGAGACACCCGCGATGGTCGGTGCGTTGAGCGAGCGCACGAGCATCGGGACCGAGTCGGTCTTCCCTTCGCTCGTCGCGCGGATGTAGGTGCTCCCCGACGTCACGCCGGTCACGAGCCCCTGCTGCGTGACGCTGGCGATGGCCGGGAGCGCGCTCGACCAGGTGATGGTGCGGCCGGCGAGCGTGCGCCCGAGGGCATCGAGCGCCGTCGCGCTCAGCTGCGCCGTCCCACCCTGCCTAACGCTGGGCGTGCGATTGTCGATCGTGACGGTCGAGACCGGCACCGGGATCACGGTCACACCGAGGGTGCCGGTCACCCCTTCGGACGTCGCCGTGATCGTGGCCGCTCCCGGCGCCACGCCGGTCACGATCCCCGAGTTGTCGACGGAGGCGATGGCCGCCGCCGATGACGTCCAGGTTACAGCACGCCCGGTCAGCGGGTTCCCCTTGCCGTCCTTCGGGCTCGCTGAGAACTGGAGGGTCGCCCCTACCTCGACCTGATTGGCGAGCGACGAGACGTCGACGCGCGCCACCTTGGCCGGACCACCGGAATCACCACCACAGGCCGTGAGCAGGGCGACGACCGACACCACGGCCACGGCTGACCACCGAAATTCACGCATGCAACGCCTCGACAGGGGGAAAGACAGCGCTCACAACCTACCTGACACGTGGTGGGTCCCGCGATACCTACAGACCACCCTGTGACGCCCCCGTGTCCCGGACGCACCCCCCGGGACGACTCGTTGGCGCCTCATTTTGCCTCGGACTATCTTGCCCCCGCACGCGTTACGGCGCGCGTGTCCGACCGTGCCGCGGCGCACAAAATCTCTCCGCGGCAACCCCCTAAAGACCTTTCCACCGCCCACAAGGTTCCCATGACCGATTCCGTCCTGCGCCCCGGCGCAGTCGGCTTCAACGGCGTTCGGCGGATCCCGACCGTCGTCAACGAGCCCGTCCGTTCCTACGCGCCGGGCTCCCCTGAACGCGCGTCCCTCAAGCGGCGTCTCGAGTCGATGAGCGCCGAGCGGGTGGAGATTCCGGTGATGATCGGCGGGAAGGAGTTCCGCACGGGTGACGTGGGGCACGCGGTCATGCCGCACCAGCACGCGCACATCCTGGCCGACTACCACAAGGCGAACCCGGCGCAGGTCGACCTGGCCATCAAGGCGGCGGTCGACGCGCAGCGTGAGTGGTCACAGTGGAACTGGGAAGATCGCGCCGCGGTCTTCCTGCGCGCCGCCGACCTCCTGGCCGGCCCCTGGCGTGACACGATCAACGCCGCCACGATGCTCAACCAGTCCAAGACGGTCTACCAGTCGGAGATCGATGCCGCCTGCGAGCTGGCCGACTTCTGGCGCTTCAACTCGCAGTACGCGCAGGAGATCTACCACGAGCAGCCGATCTCGAGCGCGGGCGTGTGGAACATGAGCGACTATCGCGCGCTCGAAGGATTCGTGTACGCCATCTCGCCGTTCAACTTCACCGCGATCGGCGGCAACCTCGCCGGCTCGCCGGCGTTGATGGGGAACGGCGTCTTCTGGAAGCCCGCCGCGACGGCGGTGCTCTCCGGCTACTACATCATGAAGATCCTCGAGGAAGCCGGGCTCCCGCCGGGGGTGATCAACTTCGTCCCGGGCGACTCGCAGATGATCAGCGACAAGGTCCTGACGCATCGCGATCTCGCTGGCGTGCACTTCACGGGGAGCACCGGCGTCTTCAACTCGATGTGGAAGACGATCGGCGGCAACATGTCCAACTACCGCACGTATCCGCGCATCGTGGGCGAGACCGGCGGCAAGGACTTCATGATCATGCACCCCTCGGCCGACGCGCAGGCGTTCGCCGTCGGGCTCGTGCGCGGCGCCTTCGAGTACCAGGGGCAGAAGTGCTCGGCTGCGTCGCGCGCCTATGTGCCGCAGTCCCAGTGGGGCGCGGTGAAGGACGCGATGGTCGCGATGATCGCCGACATTCGCATGGGCGACACGCGCGACTTCCGCAACTTCATGGGCGCTGTCATCGACAAGAAGGCGTTCGACAAGATCTCAGGCTATCTCGCCGACGCCAAGCAGAACGCCAGGATCGTCGCCGGCGGCGGTGCGCGGGGCGAGGAAGGCTACTTCATCGAGCCCACGCTCATCGAGTCGCCCAAGGCCGACTACCGCACCATGTGCGAAGAGATCTTCGGCCCCGTGCTGAGCGTCTTCGTCTACGACGACAACAAGTGGCAGGAGACGCTGGAGACCGTCGACCGGACGTCGCCCTACGCCCTCACCGGCGCGGTCTTCTCCAACGATCGACAGGCGGTGCGCGAGGCGATGGTGACGCTGCGCAACGCGGCCGGCAACTTCTACATCAACGACAAGTGCACCGGCGCCGTCGTGGGGCAGCAGCCGTTTGGCGGCTCACGCGCCTCGGGGACCAACGACAAGGCCGGCTCGAAGCTCAACCTGCTGCGCTGGGTGAGCCCGCGCTCGATCAAGGAGACGTTCGTTCCGCCGACGGCGTATCAGTACCCGTTCATGGGCGACGCGTAGAACGCCTGAGGTCGGGAAGACGGGAAGACGGGAAGACGGGAAGACGGGAAGACGGGAAGACGAGAGGGCGAGAGGGCGCGCACGCGAGAGCGGCGCGCCCTCTCTGCGTTCACGGCGACGCGGGGAGGTCGTACATTCACAAACGCCGCCGCATCGTAGTTCATCTCGTCTTCTCGTCTTCTCGTCTTCCCGTCTTCCCGTCTTCCTTGGAACAATGCCCCTCCGCGAGTACACCTTCCACACCACGGACGTCTTCACGTCCACGCGCTTCGGCGGCAACCAGCTCGCCGTGCTCCCCGACGCGCGCGGGCTCACGACCGAGGAGATGCACGCCATCGCCCGCGAGTTCAACTACTCGGAATCGACCTTCGTCCTCCCGCCTGACGATGCCGCGCACACGCGGCGCGTGCGCATCTTCACCCCCGGGGGCGAGGTGCCCTTTGCGGGGCATCCGACGGTCGGGACGGCGTTGGTGCTGGCGGAACTGGGGGAGATCCCACTCACCGGCGACGAGACGGCGATCGTCTTCGAGGAAGGGGTTGGCCCCGTCCGCGTCAGCATTCGCGCGACCGACGGGGTGGCGACGTTCGCCGAGCTCTCGGTCGCGAAGTTGCCGGAGATCCTGCCGCCGGTCCCCGGCCCCGAGGTGCTCGCCCCGATGCTGTCGTTAGGTGAGTCCGACCTGGCGGGCGGGGCCTTCCACCCCCAGGCGGTGTCGTGCGGGCTCCCGTTCACCTTCGTCCCGCTGCGCACGCGCGACGCGGTCCGGCGCGCGCGCCTCAAGCTCGACCTGTGGGAGTCCGCGCTCTCGCGCACGCCGGCGCACATGGTCATGGTCTTCGCCATGGACGCCGAGGATCCCGCACACCAGGTGCGCGCGCGCATGTTCGCCCCTGGAGAATCGGTCCCCGAGGACCCGGCCACCGGATCGGCGTGCGCCGCGTTAGGCGGCTACCTCGGCCTGCGCGACGCGACGGTGAACGGGACATTGCGCTGGATCGTCGAGCAGGGCTACGAGATGGGGCGCCCGAGCCTGCTGCACGTCGCCTGCGACAAGCGCGACGGGACGATCGCCGCGGTGCGCGTGGGTGGGGCGGCGGTGCTGGTGTCGTCGGGAACGATCAGGCTGTAACGGCGCCGCCACCACGCGCGCCACTCTCTGTCACGGGGGATCCATGCAAGGCGAGCCGGTCGTCTCCGACATCGTCCACGTCATCCAGCTCGCCGTCGCACCGGTCTTTCTCCTGACCGGCGTGGCGACGTTGCTCAGCGTCCTCGCCAACCGCCTCGGGCGCATCATCGACCGGGGGCGACGGATGGAACACGAGTTCCACGCCGCCACCACGGGAGAGACACAGGAGCTGCGCGTCGAACTCGGCTTCCTCTCGCGGCGCGCCAAGATGGTGAACGTCGCCATCACGCTGGGGACGATGTCGGCGCTGCTCGTCTGCCTCGTGATCGCCGTGCTCTTCGTGGGTGCCTACTTCTCGTTCGACGTCCGCGGCGCCGTCGCCGCGCTCTTCGTCACGTGCACCTTCTGCCTCATCGGGTGCCTCGTCACCTTCCTGCGCGAGATCTTCCTCGCGGTCGGGAGCCTGCATTTCGGTCCCGGTCGGGAGCCGACGTGACGCGCTGATCGCGTCGCCGACTGGCCACGGCCATTGGGAGAAACAACGAGGGCGCGGCCACCGGCCGCGCCCTCGTCCCATCTGCAACTGCAGCTGCCCAGACGCTGCTCGTCGCGACGCGCCTACAGCTGCGACGTGCAGTGTGCGCAACGCGTGGCCGCCGCCGGGATCGTGCTCACGCAGAACGGGCACGACTTGGTGGGCGGCGCCGGCGGTGCCGGCGGCTCGGGCTTCATGAACAGCTTGCCGATCTGCCACGCGATGAACGAGATGATCGCGAAGTTGATGAAGACGCCGACGAAGTCGCCAACGCCGAACTTGATCGACCCCACATCCAGCGTGTACTTGCGCCAATCGCCATCCGGAAGCGCCGCCCCGATGATCGGCATCAGGAAGTCGTCGCTCATCGCCTTCACGAGGCCACCCGCGGCACCGCCCACGATCACGGCCAACGCCAGCCCCACGACATTCGCCTTCTCAAGGAACTTCTTGAAGTCCTCCCACATGGTGCACGTGCTCCGCCACTCGAGGTCGCCACCTAACGCGCCGAGGTGTTTGCGCGGGGGCAATGTGAGAAGTTTCTGAGAATTCGGCAAGGGTCGCGCGCACATGCGCGCGCGCCGACGCGCGATGCGGGCGATTCACCGTGCCAACATCCTTCGTGGCGCGCGCGTGAAGGCGCCTTTCTCGTTTTAGGATCCGGCGTCTAGAAGCGCGCCTCGACGTAGAGGTCCAGGCGCATCTGCTTGCGCGGATAGATGCCGCGCGCGAGGTCGAGTCGCACGAGGCCATCGAGCACCGACGCCCCGATTCCCGCCCCGCTGATCGGGCGCCCCGGATGCTGCCAGTCAGCGCGCCGGCCGGCCCATCCCAAGTCGCCGAACACCACGGGGCGCACCGCGCGCGCCGACAGCGCGAGCTCGCCCCGCGTGAGCCAGTAGGCCTCGCCACCCGTCACACCGCCAGCTGCACCGAGCTGTTGACCGCGCACGGTCTGCGCCCCGCCAAGGAAGAAGCCGCGCTGTGGCAACGGCGCGTTGGCACTCGTGCCACCGCCCACGGTGAGCGCCGCAGCCAGGCGTTCCCCCAACCCGCGGCTCACCGTCGCCTCACCCGCCACCCGCGCGTAGCCGCGCGACAGGCTCACGTCGACGCTGTCGAACGCCGCCCACCCGCCCTCGAGGCGCAGGTCGGAGAGCAGGCGCCACCCGCGTGGGTCGAGCCCCGCCGAGCGCTGGTCGCGCAGCGCAACGCCGGCGAGCGTCGCATCGACCGCCTGGATGTTCGGGGCGAACTCGCTCCCGCCGCCCAGGGCACGCGACAGGTTGAAGCGCGTCTCGTTGGCCACATCGGCATGACGCTCGACGAAGAGGCGCGTACTCGTCGCCCCACCGCGGTTGAGTCCGTTCGTCAGCTGCAAACCGGTGGTGCGGTAGTAGTACCCCTCGTCGCGCCCGTACAGCAGCGCCCCCAGCGACGCCCCGAACGAGAGCGGCGACCCCCAGTCATCGTTGGCCACCGCCAGCTTGTGATAGCCCGCCACGCGCCACGTGGTGCGCCCGTTGGTGCGCGCCACGCCGAGTTCGGCGTTCGGCACCAGGTCGGCCACGCCAAGGCGCGCCGTGGCGTCCCACGAGTAGCCGCGCCCCAGCTGCTGCGTCGCCGTCGCCCCCAGCGACAGCCCTTCCACGCGGTTGAAGCGTGTGTGGCCCAGGCCGTACGAAAGACGCACCGGCATCGGCGCCCACACCGGCTGCAACGAGAAGTCGAGTTCCTTCAGGAGCGCGTCGCGCTCTCCGGCGCCGAAGAGCTGCTCCCCCGGCTCGTAGATCGACGGCGGCAGCTCCTTCGCGGTGGCGAGCACCGTGCTGTCGCACGGAATGCGAACCGCCGTCACGAGCGAGTTCTCGTTGCGTGTCTCGACCCGCGTGTAGTAGCCCGTCCGGGCGCAGTCGTCGGTCCGCACCGTCGCCAGGCGCGCGCGGCGCGTCGAATCGGCTTCCACCAGCCTGGCGATCCGCTGCTTGCGCTGATCGGCCGTCAGCTCGCTCCACTTGAGCGAATCGCCGAAGAGGGAATCGCGCAGCTGGCGGCGCGTCATGAGCGCGGGAACGGTCGGCATGGAGTCGGTCCCGTTCACGCTCGCGTACTTGAACCCTTCCTCCATCTTGAACGGGATGCGCATGAACGACGCGCGCGCCCACCCTTCGGCATACTGTGCACGCGGCAGCCAGAAGCGCCCGCCGTACAACCCGTACTCGATCGTCACCGCCTCGAGCTGCGCCTGCATCGGCGTCATCATCCCCTTCACCCAACCGGGGGGCTCGTCATCCGGATCCGGCTTCTCGCCGCGCGCCTTGGCCTCCTGCTTCTCGCGCGCCACCTCGTCGTCGACGATCCCCCAGATGTCGAGCGGCGCCGCCAGCCGATAGGCCGCACGCACGAGCTGCCCGGTCGAGACATCGAACCAGAACGACCCCACCGAGAGCTTCCACTCGGGGCGCCTCGGCTCGATGCGCAACTCGCGCAGGCGAATGGCCCGGCCATCCGGGAGGGTGATGGTCAGCGAGTCGCCGGTGGCGTACCGATAGTACGCCTCGGCGCCTAACGCGATCGGATGGATCAACTCCCCCTCGTCCACCTCGGCGCGCGCCTGCCCTGAGCCGATCCAGAGTGCCTCGCGCCCCGGGTAGTACGGGATGGGCGTCGCCTCATCCATGTTCACCTCGCCCGCCTCCTGCTCGGCCGCGGGAAAGACCGAGCGCGCCCCCTTGAGGTCGACGTGTACGCCGCCGCCGCGCGACCAGCGCACGCGCGACGCGTTCTCGGTCCGGAACAGGAGCCGGTCGCGCCCCATGGCACGGAACCCCATCCCCACCGAGAGACGCTGATACGCGCTCGCGTCGTAGTTGAGCAGCGCCGAGTCCTGGCGCAGTCGTGCCTCACGCGCCTGCAGGAGCAACGTCCGCGCGTCGTTGTCGAGAAAGGCCGACCGCTCGAGCTCGGGGGTCAGCGCAATACGCCGGGGAGCCCGCTTTTCCCGGTCGAGGCGCCGCTCCAGCGCCTCGTACCGGATCGAGTCGCGTCGCGCCTGAAGTCGCACACTGTCGGCCTTCGCCTTCTCGCTGGGTGCGCCCATGCGCACGGTGACTTCCTGAAAGGCGAGGGCGAGCGTGAGAACGGCCAGCATGTGCAACACTCCGTGTCAGAAGAACCGTGCGAACTTCTACGACGCCTGGCCCGGAAGGTTTCGTGCGGAGTCGCCCGTCGTCGGCCCGGCCGGCGGCCGCCGGGGGGGGCGATCGACCCCCTTTCGCGACGCGACCGGTGTCGAGCCGCTGTGCTGACGCAGGAGAGTGAGTCTGGCGAGGAAGGCCGCCTGGGTGCGCGCCTCCTCACGCTCCGCGCTCGCGACGACGGCCATGACGAGCGCCACGAAGAGCGGGAGCGCCGCCATCGGCGGGCTCCAGGGGAAGGGCCGCTCGTCGCTCCCACGACTGGCCTCCAGTCGGTCGACGAGCGCCGGGAACCGGGTCTGCGTCCAGACCGTCGCGAGGATGACGAGGATCCCGAAGCCAGCAAGGAGGATCGGGAACGAGAGATAGTCGCGGAAGACGTCCTCGGCGAGGAACCCCAGGTAGCCCAGGATGCCGAGGACCCCAACGAGCAGGAGCGTGCGACGACGCACGTAGAGCGAGAGCGCGACCAGCCCGAGCGAGAGCAACGGGAGGAGGTGCTGCCAGGGGGAGTCGTCGGCGCGAACCCAGATCATGAGGTACGCGATGGCGGTGGTGATGAGCCCCGTCACCCAGAAGGCGTTGGCCACGTCGCCCACGGAAGGCCCCACGGTCGAGCCGTCAGCCGCAACCCGCGCACGTCGGGGCGCACGGCGTTGCCACCGCTCCACGCGCTCGGCGACGAACAGGATGAACAAGCCTCCGCTCAGCATCATCCACCGTTCGAAGCCCAACGGTCCATCGTAGCCGCGCACGAGCTGGCTCAGGTGCAACCAGCTCCCCCAGAGCGCGACGGCGAGCGGCCACGTGACGGTGACGATCGGCCGTTGCCGCAGGACGACGAGCGCGGCGAGCATCGTCACCCCCTCGAGCACGAGCCACTGCCACCCCATCCACACGGTGTCGCGCAACAGCGGGTCGCGGCTCACGACGTCCGGCCAGCGCCCAGCGAGGGAGAGGAATGGCCACGCCACGAGCGGGGCCAGCGCGACCACGAGCATGGTGGCGACGTCGGCCGCGAGCGAAAAGCCGCTACGGCGCAGTCCGCGCGCGGCCAGGACGAGCACCGCGACATAGCCGAGCGCCACACCGAGCACCCCCCAAGGGCCGAGACGCGCCCAGCGATCAAGGAGGAACCAGCCGCAGGCGAAGACGACCAGCAGGGCGCCGACCGCGTATGCGACGGTCACGACCGACAGCGCGGATGCACGGGGGCGCGCCTCGTCGCCGACCGACGTGGCACGCGGTTCCGTGACGGACGGGGCGAGCGCGGCGAGCCGATCACGCTGCTGCGGCGTGATGATTCCGTCCTCGACGCCCCGAGCAAGCAGGCGGAGCACCTCGGCGTCAGGACGCGTCGACTCTGGAGGGACAGTCATCCCGGATAACAATGGCGTGCGCGCCACGCGAGATGCGTCGGCGCTGTCGTCACCTCCGTGCAATCTGCGCTACTGCATCATGCGCGGGAATCCACCGAGCCCCGCCGAGGCGACAGGCGGCCGGGGGTGTCCCGACTTCTTGTCTTCTCGTCATCCGATCTTCTGCCCCTGACGACGGGAGCCTAAACTCCCCTGTATGCCCCCCTCCCCCCTCGCGCTCGACGTCCGGGCGCTGCAGAAGCGTTATGGCGACGTGGTCGCCGTCAACGGACTCGACCTGCAGGTCCGCGCGGGCGAGTGCTTCGGCCTCCTGGGCCCCAACGGCGCCGGCAAGACGACGACCATCGAGATCTGCGAGGGGCTCCTCGAGCCCGATGGCGGCGACGTGGTCGTGCTGGGCCAGCGCTGGCAGACCGACGAGCACGCACTGCGCCAACGGCTCGGCGTTCAGCTGCAAGAATCGCAATTCGCCGACAAGCTCACGGTCGCCGAGACCGTGCGCCTCTTTCGTTCGTTCTACGCCAACGGGCCGACGGTCGAGGCGATCATCGAGCGGGTACAGCTCGAGGAGAAGCGCGATGCGCGGGTGAGCGCCCTTTCGGGGGGGCAGAAGCAGCGCCTGTCGGTGGCCTGCGCCCTGGCCGGCGATCCCGACCTCGTCTTCCTCGATGAACCGACCACGGGGCTCGATCCGCAGTCGCGTCGCCAGCTCTGGGAGCTCGTCGAGCACCTGCGCGCCGGCGGCACGACCATCATGCTCACCACGCACTACATGGACGAAGCCGAACGCCTGTGCGACCGCATCGCCATCGTCGACCGCGGGCAGGTGATCGCCCTCGGCACGCCACGCGAACTGATTCGGTCGTTAGGCGCCGAGCAGGTGGTGGAATGCGCCGTGGGCGACGGCGAGACGCTCCCCGCCGACGAGGTGGCCGCCCTCCCGGGGGTGATCCGCGCCCGCAGCGACGGCGCGCTCCACACGCTGCAGGTCACCGCGGCCCACGAGACGATCCCGGCGCTCCTCGCCCTCATCGCCCGGCGCGCCCTCACGCTCACGGAGCTCCGCACCCACTCGCCGACGCTCGAGGACGTCTTCGTCTCGCTCACCGGGCGCCACCTCAGGGAGGCATGAGATGAGTGCGACTCTCCCCCCGCCCGAGGCGACGGGCCACCGCCCTGCACGCCGCGCGCCGGCCACGCCGGACCGCCCCCTCTCGCCGCTGGTGCAACTCACGCTCGCCCGCTTCCGGGAGTTCGTGCGCGAACCCGAGGCGGTCTTCTGGACCTTCGTCTTCCCGATCCTGATGGCGTCGGGGCTTGGGATCGCCTTCCGCTCGCGTCCCGCCGAAGTGGCCAAGGTCGCCGTGCTCGCGACGGCTCCGGGCGCCGACTCGCTCCGCACGGCGCTCGCCCGCGATTCGTCGCTGGCCGTCGAAGTCCTCGACGACACGGCGGCTACCACGGCGCTCCGCATCGGACGCATCGCCCTCCTCATCGTCCCGCAGGACGGCGCCAATGCCGAGTACCGCTACGACGACGCGCGCACCGAGGCGCGGACCGCACGACTGCTCGTCGATCGCGCCCTGCAGCGCGCCGCCGGGCGACGCGATCCGGTCGCCGTGCGCGAGACGCTGGTGAGCGAGCCTGGCTCGCGCTACATCGATTTTGTCCTGCCGGGGCTCCTGGCGATGAACCTGATGGGCGGCGGCATCTGGGGACTCGGCTTCGGCATCGTCGACGCGCGACGCAAGAAGCTCCTCAAGCGCTTCCTCGCCACCCCCATGTCGCGCGCCGAGTACTTGCTGTCGTTCCTCCTCATGCGCCTGGTGATGATGGTCGTCGAGGTGGCGGTCGTCGCGGCCTTTGGCTCGCTCGTCTTCCAGGTGCCGATGCGCGGCTCGCTCTTCGTCTTCACCGCCATCTGCACACTCGGCACGTTGACCTTCGGGGCGCTTGGCCTGCTCATCGCCTCGCGAGCGCGTACGCTCGAGGGGGCGTCGGGGCTCATGAACTTCGTGATGCTCCCCATGTGGGTCGGCTCCGGCGTCTTCTTCGCCGCCACCAACTTCCCCGACGCGGTGCAACCGCTCGTGCAGGCACTGCCGCTCACCGCAGCCGTCGATGCCATGCGCGTCAACATGCTCCAGGGCGGGGGCTTCGCCGCCGTCGGCGGTGAACTGGCCATTCTCGCGGCGTGGCTCGTCGCCTGTTTCGCGGTCGCGCTCAAGATCTTCCGGTGGCGATGACCGGCGCCCCCCGCTCGAAAGTCATCGCCGCCTTCGCCGCCGTCTACCTGCTCTGGGGCTCCACGTACCTGTTCATCAAGTACGCGGTGGCCTTCATTCCACCGTTAGGGATGGCCGGGGCCCGTTTTCTCATCGCCGGCGTCCTGCTGTACGCGTACGGCCGCTGGCGCGGCGCCGAGCGGCCGCGCGCCCTGCATTGGCGCTCCGCGGGACTGGTCGGCGTGATGCTGATGACGTCGAACGCCGGGGTCGCCTGGTCGGAGCGCCGCATCCCCTCGGGCGTGGCGTCGCTCCTCGTCGCCATCACCCCGTGCTGGATGGTGCTCTTCGATTGGCTGGGTCACCGCGAACGACGGCCGAACGCGGGGGTCATCCTTGGCCTGCTGGCCGGGCTCGCCGGCGTTGCGATCCTCATCGGTCCGGGTGACCTCATGGGCGGCGGCGGCGGGATCGATCCCGCTGGGGCGCTGTCGATCATTGGAGGAACGGCGGTGTGGGCCGCCGGCTCCCTCTACGCTCGCAAGGCGCCGCGCCCCACGTCACCGCAACTGCTGAGCGGGATGCAGATGATCTGTGGTGGCGGCGCGCTCACGGTCGTGTCGGCGCTCACGGGACAGTGGGACGGATACTCGATCGCCGAGACGCCAGCGATCGCTTGGTGGTCATTCCTCTACCTGTTGACCTTCGGCTCGCTCATCGCTTTCTCGGCGTACATGTACCTGCTCACCGTCTCCACCCCTGCGCGTGTCTCGACGTACGCGTACGTGAATCCGGTCGTCGCCGTGCTGCTGGGCTGGGCATTCGCCGGCGAGGTGCTGACACCGCGCATGATGGTGGCCTCCGCCGTGATCGTGGGCGCGGTGGCCTTGATCGTGAGCTTCGGGGCATCGGGACCGCCGCAGCAAGCGGCGCTCAAGACGGATGAGTTTCCCGTCGCGTCGACCGACGCCGCATAGCGCATGCAGTCACTCGCTCGTGTAGATTGGTCGATGTGACTGTGCTGGGCCGAGACCGTTCGGCAACCGTTGGACGCACCTCATCTGCATGCAGAAGATTCTGGTCATCGAGGACGACGAGTCGCTCCGCACGTTGATGTCGCGGTCGCTCCGATCGAAGGGGTTCGAGGTCGTGACGGCGCGCGACGGCGGCGAGGGGATCGCCATGTGGGACTTCGAGCGACCCGACCTCGTCGTGACCGATCTCTACATGCCGAATGTCGATGGCATCGAGGCGATCATGGCGCTGCGCGCGCGCCAGCCCGACATCCCGATCGTGGCCGTCTCGGGGGGTGATTCACGCGCCTCCTTTCTCGCGCTCGACTCGGCCGGCGATCTCGGGGCCACCGTCCTCCTGGCCAAGCCGTTCCTGCCGGACCAGCTCTACGAGGCGGTGGTGAAGGCGCTGTCGCATCCGCCAGGCGGCGCGTAGCCGGCGCGGCACCAACATCCGGGGCCGCGCCCTCGAGTGACCCGTCTTCCCATCCGTGTGTTCCGGAGGGAGGCCTAGGGCGCGGGCGGCGCGGCCCCCTGCGCGGCGAGGCGTTGCCGCCGCCGGAGCCACCAGTACACCCCACCGCCTAACGCCACGAGCAGCAAGGCGATCGGCGTCTCGAAGCGGCGCACCTCGCCCACCAGCAACACCGCCGCCTCGCCAAAGACCCAGCCGAGCCCCGCGACGAGGGCCGCCCACACCACCGAGGCCACCGCGGTCCCCGTGAGGAAGATCCACGGCGGGACGTGCGCGGCCCCGCACGCCAGCGGGAGCGCGATGCGACCGCCGAAGGCCACGCGCGCCAGGATCGTGCTGCGCCACGGACTCCAGCGCATCGCACGCAGGAGCTTTTTCACGATCGGGGGCGACTTGCGGAGCTTGAGCCGCACCCACGCGGCGCGCCACCGCCCCACGAAGTACAGCACCGCCGAGAGGACGAATACGCCGGTCGCGCAGGCCACGACGACGGCGGGGAATCGCAGGTGCCCCTGCTCCGCGGCGAATCCGCCCACCAGGGGGGCGAACTCCTCGGTGAGGATCGACGAGAAGCCTAACGTCACATACGCCCACCGCTCGCTCAGGTCGCTGAGCGAGAGAATGTCGAGCAGGGCCGGTGGGAGCTGGAGCACCAGCGACACGCCCCCCTAGAGGCGCGCCTCCGCGGGAAAGGTGACGGCGATGTCGGTGAAGACCTTCTCCCCCACCTCCACGCGCTGGACCACCGCGCGAAAGCGCCCGCGTCCCTTGAGTTCCGGGACGAACGCCATGAACGTCGCCGTGTTGCCCACGGTCTCCCCCGTCTTCACGCTCCCCTTGGCAGCCAGCACCGTGTAGACCTCCACGTTCCCCTCCATGAGGTCGAGCATCTTGAGGTCGATGCGGGGCTGCGTCAGTCGGACCGGTTCCTTCGTCGCGCCGTCGAGGACGTAGGCCGTCAGGATCGTGGTCGCCGTGTCGAGCACAAACTCGAGATGGTATGCACCGCCACCAAGGGCCACCAGCGTACCGCCGTGGGGCGGCTCGTCACTCGGGCGACCGACGGCACCAGCGGCACCGGCTGCACCGGCTGCACCGGCACCAGGAGCGGCGACCGCTGAATCGGACGGTGCGGCGTCGCGGCCACCGGCGCAGGCCACGAGCGACGACAGAAACACCAGCGCGAGCAGCGACGCCACAGGGACGCGCGACGCGATGCGCTGCAACAGGAGCGGCAAGAGCGGAGTGGTCGTGGGAGTGGTGTAGTGGGACAGCATGACATGGCCTCGTAACGCGGGTCGTTCGGATGCAACGTGCAGGAAGAACATTAAGGGCGTCAGTCCCCCCTCGGGACTCCCGGGAAGCGGCACCGTCGTCAGGGCAATTGCCATGGCGCGGGAGGCACCACCATCACAGGCGGTTGGCGCACGCCGGTCCGAGGTGGGCGCCAGCGACGGCGCTCGCTGTCGCCCGCTTTCTCCCCTGAATACTCGGCGTCGCCGCCGGAGTGCCCATCGGCGCACGTCCCGCCCACCCTCAGCAGGCGCGCGCGGTCGTCACGCAACAGAAAGGCCCCCAGCCGCACCGCGGCCGGGGGCCCTCCCGTCGTCCGACTCCCAATGGCCCTAGTCGCCTGCCACCGGCGCCACCCCCTGTACCGGATGCTCCCCCGTCTGCTGCGAGACGCGGAAGCCGAAGATGCGCGCAAACCGACTGCGCATCTGGTCGAGGATCTCGTAGAACGTCGGAATCGCGACGAGTGTCAGGAGCGTCGAGGTGATCACCCCCCCCATCACCGCGATGCCTAACGGGGCGCGGAACTGCGACCCTTCCCCACGCCCGAGCGCGACCGGCAGCATGCCGGCGATCAGCGCGAAGGTCGTCATCAGGATCGGGCGCAAGCGGATGGCCCCGGCCTCGATGAGCGCCTCGCGCAGGGGCATCCCCTGCTTCTCCCGCGCCCACTTGGCGAAGTCGATGAGCAGGATCGCGTTCTTGGCCACGATCCCCATCAGCAGGATGACGCCGATGAGCGACATCAGGTTGATGGTGTTGTTGGTGAGCGCGAGGCTCAGCATCACGCCAATCAGCGACAGCGGGAGCGACATCATGATCGCCATCGGGTCGAGGAACGACCCGAACTGCATGACGAGGATGAGGTACATCAGCATGACCGCCGTCCCCAGGGCCAGGAAGATCTGCCCGAAGACTTCGTTCTGCTGCTGCGCCTCGGCCCCGAGCGTGATCCGGATGTCGGGACCGAGGTCGAGGGCGGCGATCGCCGCCTGCGCATCGGTTGTCACCTCACCCACCGACCGGCCGGCCACGTTGAACTCCACGTTCACCACGCGGTCACGATCCAGGTGGTTGATCACCGCCGGCCCCACGCCGTTCTCGATCTTCGCCACCTGCCCCAGCGGGAGGGTGGTCGGCGCGCCGCCGTTGGGCCCCTGCACCACCAGCGGAAGCTGGCGCAGGTCCTGCGCGCGGCGACGGGCCTCGGGCGCCAGGCGCACGACCACGTCGCGCATCTCGCCGCTCGGATCCTCCCAGTCGCCGGCGTCGATCCCGGCAAACGCCGGGCGCAACGCCTGCGCCACCTGCCCCACCGTGATGCCTAACGAACCGGCCAGCCCGCGGTCGAGGTCGACGTTGAGTTCCGGCTTCTGCCCCTTGGACGAGAGGCTGACGTCCACCGCGTTGGAGACGCCGCGCACCGCCGCAATCGCACGCTCAGAGGCCGCGGCGAGCTTCACCCCATCGTTGGAGCGCATCTCGATGGCCACCTGCTTGCGACCTCCGCCCCAGTCGGTCGCGAACACCGCGATGTTCGCCCCGCCCACCGACGCCAGTTCGTCACGCAGCTGGTTGCAGAACGCCTCGACACTGAGCGGACGCTTGTCCTTGGGCACCATCTTCACGTAGATGCTGCCGACGTCCACCGCCGAACTTCCCTCGGCGCCGAGCGACGACATCGAGTACAGCACCAAGTCCTTGTGCTTCGAGATCGTGCGCACGACCTCCTCGGTCTTGAGCCGCGTGTAGTCCAGGTTGGACCCCGGCGGCGTCTCAACCTTCACGTTGAACTCGGCATTGTCGTCGGTGGGGAAGAACTGCACGCCGACCAGCGTCCGGTTGCCGATCTTGAGGACCGGCATCGCCAGCGCGAAGACGAACGTGCCGACGGCGATGGCCACGACGGCGACGCGATGGTCGAGCGCCCACGCGATCACGCGACGATAGCGATTCGACAGGTTGTTGAACCAGGCGTTGAACTTGTCGAGCGCCTTGGTGACGAAGCTCTTCTGGTGCTCCTCGAGATGCGGATCGGGCCAGTATGCCGAGAGCATCGGGTCGAGCGAGAACGACACGAAGAGCGAGACGAGCACCGAACAGGCAATCGTCAGGGCGAACGGCTGGAACCACTGCCCGCCCACGCCCGGCATGAAGGCGATCGGGACGAAGACCGCGAGGATCGAGAAGGTCGTCGCCGCGACGGCGAGCCCGATTTCGTCGGTCCCTTCACGCGCCGCCGTGTAGTGATCCTTCCCCATCTCCACGTGTCGCACGATGTTCTCGCGCACCACGATGGCATCGTCGATGAGGATACCGATCGCCAGCGACAGCCCGAGCAACGACATCGTCTCGAGCTTGAAGCCCAGCACCCACACGGCGATGAACGACGCCAGCACCGACACCGGGAGCGCGAGCCCCGTGATGACGGTCGAGCGCCACGAATTGAGGAAGAGGAAGACGACGAGCACCGTCAGGAGCGCCCCTTCAATCAGCGTCTCCTGCACGTTCCTGACCGAGTTCTCGACGTTGCGTCCCGAGTTCTTGATCACGTCGAGCGTCGTCCCCTTCGGCAGCGTCTGGCGGATCTTCTCGACGCGCGCCAGGATCTGCGACGCCACGTCGGTCGTGCTGTACCCCTTCGACTTCTTGATGTTGATCCCGACCGCTTCCTTGATGCGGCCGTCGGCATCGGTGTAGAGCGCCAACGAGCGTTGTTCCTCCGTGGCGTCCTTCACCTCCGCCAGCTGCCCCAGGCGAATGAGCTGCCCGTTGCGCTCGGCGACGACAATGTTGGCAAACTCCGCCGGCGAGGCGAGGCGCCCCTTGAGGCGGATCGACCGCTCGTCGAGCGTCCCCTTCACGTTGCCAACGGGCGCCGCGAGGTTCTGCAGCTGCAACGCCTGCACCACCTGCGAGACGCCGATCCCTGCCCCCTGCAGTGCCTCGGGCTTGAGCTCGACGGTCAGTTCGCGCTCCAGCTTCCCCGGAACGCTCACCTCGGCCACACCGCCGATCGACCGGAACTCGCGCGTGATGCCGGGATCGGCCAGGCGCGTGAGCTCAGCCGGCGACAACGTCGACGAGTTGAGCGCCAGCGACACGATGGGGAGATCGGTGTCGTTGAACTTCTTGATGATCGGCTCCTCGAGCTCCGACGGGAGGTCCTGACGGATGCCGCTGATGGCGTCGCGAATGTCCTGCGTCGCCTCCGGCAGCGGCTTGTCGAACGAGAACTCGACCATGATGAAGCCGAAGCCGTCTTCGGCCCGGCCGTTCACGTGCTTCACGCCGGCGATCGACGAGATCGCCTCCTCGATGGGATCGAGGATCTCGCTCTCCACACCGTCGGGCGAGGCGCCGGGATAAACGAGCCCCACCGTGACCACCGGCGGCGCGACGTCGGGGAACTCGTCGGTCTGCAGCTTGAACAGTGCGACCAGACCGAACGCGACCAGTGCCACCATCGAGACGATGGTGATCATCGGTCGCTTGATCGCGAAATCCGAGATTAGCATGGCTCTCCCCGCCTAATTCTTCGTAACCGCACGGTCGTTCGGCACGCTGACACGCACCGCAGTTCCCGGCGTGATCCCCTGGGCGGCGCCGAGCAGGAGCGTATCCCCCGTCATCACCCCCTTCAGCACCTCGTACTTCTCCGTCGCGTCGTCCTTGAGGCCCAGCTCGACCTCGACCTTCTCGGCGCGCCCCCCCTTGAGGCGGAGCACCCACGGACGAACGCCGCGAACGTCGACCGCGTTCGCACCAACCACTGGTGCCTCACGCGACTCCGACTGCGCCCGCCCCTCGGCGAAGAGCCCCGACACCAGCGCGTTGCGCTCGTTGGGAATCGACGCCACGATGCGCACCTGTCCGGTGCTGGGATCGGCCGACGGGTTGATGCGCGTGACCTTGCCGGTGAAGGCCTTGCCCGGGTAGCCCGTGACGCTGAAGGTCACCGGCGCACCGATCCGGATCGCCGACAGCTGCGACGCGGGAACGTTCGCCTCGAGGCGCATGCTGCGCGGATCGATCACGGTGAACAGCGCGGCCCCCGGCTGCACCACATCACCCGCCGAGACGGAACGCACGCTCACCACTCCCGCGAACGGCGCACGCACCTGCGCGTCGTCGAGCTGCTTCTGCGCCAACGTGAGTCGAGCCTTGGCATCGTCGAGCTGCGATTGCGCCGCCAGGTTGGAGCGGCGCGCCGACTCGAGGTCACGCTCGGCGATCGCGCCGGCCTCGGCCAGCTTCTCGCTGCGCGACAGCTCGCGTGCGGCGATATCGGCCGCCGACTGCGCCGTGGTGACGCCTGAGCGCGCCCCCAGGAACTGGTCGCGCACCGTGCGGTCGTCGATACGGGCCAGCAGCGTCCCCGCGCCCACGCGGCTCCCCTGGTCGGCGTGCGTCGACAGGACAGGCCCCGACAGCTGGGCACGCACGGTCGCCTCGCGCTCCGCCGCGAGTGACCCGGAGAGTGCCGGTCCGGACGAGATCTTCTCCAGCCGGACGACGGTGAGGTTTTCGGCACTGACGGCCGTGGGGGCGGGAGGCGCCGCCTCGCCCTTGGCCTTGGCATCGGCCTCCGTGCCGCCGCACGCGGCGACGAGGAGCAGCGCCGTGGGAACGAGCACGCGAGGCATCGAACGGTTTGGTATGACGGACATGGGAGGAAATGGCTCCACTATTGGGGAATCTGTGAGGTCGATGCCTGCTGCGTCGTGCTGCGCGTGCCCTGCGTGGCGGCGCCACCGGCGCCAGATGCACCACTCGCCGCACTGGCCCCCATCGCGGCACTGGCGGTGCCTAACGGGAGATCCCTGAGCAGCGCCAGTCGCATGCGGGCGACCTGCAGGTTGCGCGCGGCCTGCGCGCGATTGATGCGCGCCTGGTCGAGGTTGAGCCGCGACTCGGAGAGCTCGATCTGCGTCGAGAGTCCCTCGCGATAGCGCACGTTGGCGATGGCGAACGCCCGGGTGGCCTGCTCGGTCGTCCCGACGCTCGCCGCCAGCGCCGCCTCGGCCTGCTGCAACTGCGCGATCGTCTGTGCCGCGTCGAGCGCCGCCAGCTCGCGCGTCTGGTCCAGGCGGGCGCGGGACTCCTCCACCCCGGCGCGCGCCACCAGCTGTTCGCCGCGAAGGCGCCCGCCGGTGAAGATCGGGAAGGAAGCGCCTAACGCCACGGTCCAGTTGTTGAGCCAGTTGCCCCATGCCGGGACCCCGCCCGAACCGAACGCCACGCGGCTGTACGCCGACGACACGCTGATCGTGGGGAGCCACTCACTCTTCGCGATCTTGAGCTGGGCCTCCTGGGCCTTGAGCGCCTCATCGAGCTGGCGCACCGGCGCACGACTGGAGACACTCGTGTCGACACCAGCGGCGAGCGCCCCCGTCACCGACACCGCGCGCACGTCGCGCACGTCGGCCGGTTCGTTGATGTCGCTCGTCAGCTGCACAGGCTCCGCGTAGGGCAGGTTGAGCAGCTGCTTGAGCCGCAGGAACGCCAGCTCGCGATCCGTGCGGCGCTGCAGCACCACGGGCACCTGGTTGTCGCGCGTGACCCGCGCCCGCAGCAGCTCGAACTCCGACTGGTTCCCGACCTGACGCGCCAGTGTGGTCTGCCGCAGCGTCCCCTCGGTCGTCGCCAACGACGACTCGGCGATCGCCACCAGGCGGTCGGCCAGCACCGCGTCGTAGTACGCCTCGGTCACATCGAGGGCGAGCTTGGCGCGCTGCGAGCCGAGCTCGATCTCCGCCGAGCGACGGCCAGCCGCCGCCGAGCGCACCTGCGCCTGCACGCGCCCGGCCGACCAGAGCGTCAGCGAACCGTTCGCCGCGAGCTGGTACTGGTTCTTGGCGCCGAAGCCCGCGCGCGAGAAGTCGATTCCTCCGCCGCTGGAGGCGCATCGCGAGTACAGCTCGAGCCCGGACAGGCGCTGCGCCTCCGTGGCCCCCACGGTCGCGAGGTAGCGTGTACAGGGCTGGAAATAGGTCGTGGTGTCCGACGGTGGGACCGGCGGGACGCTCGGCCCAGGCTGTGCCGTTGGGCCGCTGGACTGGAAGACCGAGAACTGCGTGGCGAGCGTACGGGTGTACCCCGCCGTGCCATTCACCTGCGGCAGGTACTGGGAGCGCGCCTGCATCTGCTGTCCTTGCGCGCGCGTGACGCCAGCCTGCGCGATGCGCAGCGCTTCGCTCTGCGTCTGCGACAGCCGCAACGCATCCTCGAGCGAGAGGGATCGAGGCCCCTGCGCGCGAACCGGCAGGGCCAGAATCGCCACCGCCAGCGCCGTCGAGAGGACCTGGTGCACGGACTTCATAGAAGAAGGTAGGAGGGAATCGGTTGGCATCTCAGGCCGCCTCGCTGTCGGTCACGTGCGACACCGGCGCGCGGGCAACGAGGTCGTTTGACTCAGGAACGCCGAGTGCGCGAAGGAAGACGCGGACGTATCGCGTGGACGCCTCGTGTTCGGGCTGTGGGTAGATGGTGGGGACGACATCGCGCGACATCGCGTCGGCGAAGATCGCGCTGAACAGCATCGAGCACGCGGTGACGACGTCGCCGCCACCTGCCGTGGAGAATTGCGCCACGACTCGCGTGGAGTAGCAGACCAACTCGTTGAAGTGCGGTGTCTGGCCGTTGCAGAGGTGCGGCGCCATTTCGGGGTGCTCCTCCAGATCGGCCATCGTCTTTCGGATCATCGCCCGCATCTCGCGCAGGACCACCGTATGTCCATCGCACCATGCGGCCAACTCACGGAGCGGATCGACGGGGTGCTCCGGCAGGGAGACCGTCCCCATCGGGTCCTGGCAGGAGATCGCCTCTGCGATGAGCTGGGCCTTGGAGCCGAACAGGCGAAGAGGTCACCTCGTTCACCCCGGCCTCATCGGCGATGCGGCGCGTCGTCGCGCCGCGAAAGCCGACTTCGGCATAGATCCGACTCGCCGCGAGCAGGAGTTTGTCTCGGTTGTCCATAGATCCTGGAAATGAATTGCCGGGATATCCCGGCACGCAAGCAAGTACTTGCATCTAACGAACGACCTCGGAGGCGAGTTTCAGCGAAGTTGGACGTCCCGCGCGTCGAACTCTCATCGGTCCGGGCAGACCACGCATCGGTCGAACGACTCATGGGGCCCGCAGCGGGGGCCGCCGAGGCTCCACGTGGAAGCGATTCCATTGCCGAGTCGGCACGACAGGCGTGACGATTCGTGGCGGTGTCGTAACGCCTGCCACGCGGGCCGCGCGCCCAGGGCGGTCGGTCCCAGCGTCCTGCCACCCAGATTCTTCAACGCGGTGTGCAGGTCGCCAGAACCGAAACATTCGTTTGCTACACTTACCGCAACTCAATACTGCCAATGCGCTTGGGCATGTTCTTCATGTGCAACTGGACCGACTGTCGGACGGAACGGCTCCCGAAAGCCCGGCCTCATGTTCCGGCGAAATGAGCCGAAACTGTGTGTGTTGGATCACCTGTGGCACCGCTCCTGCTTTTCCAGCGGGCATCGGTTCCACCCTCGAATCGTCCCCGTCGGAGCGCATCATGACCCGCAGAACTGGATTCACCTTCGTCGAGATCCTCGTCGCGATGGCTGTCTTCAGCGTCCTCACCGCGGTCGCCGTCCCGAAGTACCACTCCATGCGGGGTAAGGCCTTCACGGCGGCCCTCAAGGCCGACCTCGCGGAGCTCAGGATCGCCGAGGAGGGGTTCTGGGCGGAGAACCACTTCTATACGACGGACCCGACGCAGCTCGACTGGCGCGCGACGAGCGACGTGCGCATCACCATCACCGCGAGCGACCCGTTCGCCGGCTTCGACGCGACGGCGCTCCACGTGAAGCTCACCGGGACGCAGTGCACCATGTCGGTCGGACGGGTCACCGCGGCCGGAACGCCTTCAGGCGACATCAGCTGCGGCGCCGCCACGGGACTGCCGCCGGGCGCGGGAGCGCCAATCACGCCGTAGTCCACCGCCTGGCGGACGGCCCCTCGTCACACGAACGCCGCGCTCCGATCACGGGCGCGGCGTTCTGCGTATCACGCGAGTGGGGCGGTGCCTAACGTTCGGCGCGCGGAATCACGAGACGCTCGGCGGTGTGCGTCGCCGAAAACGACGCGACCTTGTTGTCGACCAGTCCGGCGCGGCGTCCGGCCGCGAACACCTCGACGTCGCGTAGCGTCGCCTCCTTCCCCTTCCGGTGCACGACCCAGATGGCGCCATTGGGGACCAGCGTCCCCTTCAGGGCTTCGAGGCGCTCCAGCGCGGTCTGGTTCTCGGCACCGTACACGATCACGTCACTCTTCGGGGTCGGTCGGGTCGCGTACGAACCAATGCGGCGTTCGAGCTGCTGCAGGAAGTCCGCGTCGTCCACGTTGATGACGACGACCTTCATCCCTTCCGAGACCCCCAGCTTGTCGAGCAGCGACCGGGGATTCCGAATCTTGGCCAGCCACTTCGCGGCCATCCCTTCTGCCAGATGCAAGAAGGCCGGCCCTTCCGGGTGCTCCAGGACGAGCGCGTTGCCCTGGATCTCCACGCGCGACAACTCGGAGAGGAGGAACTTCGCGTTCTTCGTCTTGCCACGGAACGCGATGTGGTCACTTCTCCGGGAGCGCCTTGCCCACGAGTTTCCGCCGGGCGCGTTCGAGGGTGCAGTTGGTCTCTAGACCCATTGCCGGGGACGAAGGAGAGACGGGACGACGACACAACGACGACAGGACGACGGGAATCATGGTGCTCGGGTACCGCTTCCGGAACCTCTTCCCCGCTTCGGCATAGCAGGGTCGGGGCCGCCGGTTAGCTTCCGCGTCGTCCGCCACCCTCCCTCCCCCCCGTGAGCGAGCTGCAGGAGCGCGTCCAGGCTGCCGTCGGAAGCGGATACCGCGTCGAGCGCGAGCTCGGCGGCGGCGGCATGAGTCGCGTCTACCTCGCGACGGAAGTCGCCCTCGGCCGTTCCGTCGTCATCAAGCTGCTGGCCCCCGAGCTCACGAGCGAGGTGCTCGCCGCCCGATTCCGGCGCGAGTTCCAGGTGACGGCCGTCCTCGGGCAGCACCCGCACATCCTCCCCGTCCTCTCCACCGGGACCAATGGGGGGCTCCTCTACTTCATCACGCCCTACATCGAGGGGGAGTCGCTGCGACACCGCCTGCGGCGCGAGGGACGGCTCCCGGTCGAGGACGCCGTGCGCATCCTCACCGAGTTGGGGAGCGCCCTGGCCTTCGCGCACGAGAAGGGGATCGTGCACCGCGACCTCAAGCCCGAGAACGTCCTGCTCTCGGATGGACACGCCGTCCTTGCCGACTTCGGGATCTCGGCGGTGCTGGCGCGCCCCGCAACCCCTCCACCAGGCGGGGACGACGCGCCTGACGGAGGAGGGATCGCCGTCGGGACCCCCGGCTACATGTCGCCGGAACAGGCCGCAGGCGACGCCGACATCGACGGGCGCTCGGACCTCTACTCGCTGGCGATCATCGGCTACGAGATGCTCACCGGCGCCCCGCCGTTCACCGGTGACTCACCCATGGCGGTCATGTCGGCGCACCTCCACGAGCCGCCAAAACCGGTGCGGGGGCTCCGCGCCGACACGCCGCGAGGCGTGGCGGACGCGTTAGGCAAGGCGCTGGCCAAGCGCCCCGCCGATCGGTTCCAGGGGGCCGGCGCCTTCGGCGACGCACTGGCGACTTCCCTGTCGGGGGGGCGCGCGGCGGCGCCCGTGCCCGCCCGGCGCCGGCTCGCACTCGTCCTTGGCGTCGCCACCCTCGCGACGCTGGCCGGCGTCGCCTTCCTGCGCCGAGAGCGCCCCGAGGCCCCCAACGCCAACCTCGTGGCCATCGCCCCGTTCGAGGCGTTAGGCACCGACCTCGGCGTCTGGCGCGAGGGGTTGGTCGACCTCCTCACCAGCAACCTCGATGGCGCGGGGCCGCTGCGTGTCGTCCCGCCCTCGGTGGTGCTGCGCCGTGCCCCCGCGCGCATGGACCGCACCGGCGCCCGCCAGCTCGCCGAGCGCACACGCGCCGGCATTACCATCTACGGGAGCCTGATCGCCTCGGGGCGCGACTCGGTGCGGGTGACCGCGACGATCGTCGAAACGGCGACCGGACGCGCGACCGACGTGCAGTGGCGTGACGAGACGGCGCGCATGGATCGCCTCGCCGACTCGCTCTCGATGGCCATCCTGCGCGAGCTCGGGCGCACGCGCGCCATCGGGGCCACTCGCCTCGCATCGTTAGGCTCGTCCTCGCTCCCCGCCCTCAAGGCCTACCTCCAGGGGGAGCAGTCCTACCGGCGCAGCGACTGGGACTCGGCCGCCTCCCACTACCAGCGAGCCGTCGCCCTCGACTCCACCTTCGCCCCCGCCCTCCGCCACCTCAGCAACGCGCTCGGCTGGCGCCTGACGCCGCAGCTCGAACTCTCCAACGAGGGGTACCGCTACGCCCTGCAGGCCGGGGCGCTCAATCGGGGACTCGCCCCTCGCGAGTCGCTCCTCGTCGCCGCCGACTCGATCTTCGCCGCGTTGCAACTGTCGGATCCCCGGCAATCCATCCCCCCCCGCACCGCCCTGGTCCGCCGCGTCACCGCACTCCTCGACGACGGGGTGCGCCGCTTTCCCGACGACCCGGAGATGTGGTTCAAGTTCGGCGACGTGCACTATCACTTCACCCGCTTCGTCTTTCCCTCGCAGAGCACGATGCGAACGGCCCGCGACGCCTTCGAGCGCGCCATCGCCCTCGACTCGGCCTTCGCCCCGGCCTACATCCACCACCTCGAACTCGCCGCGCACGACCAGGACGTGGCGACCATGCGCCGGTCGGCACTCGCGTACCTCGCCCTCGGTCCGCACGACGTGCATGGGCGCAGCGTGCGCCTCGTGCAGCAGCTCATGGACTCGCGCGCACGGCCGTCTGCCACTGGTGACTCCGTCGTCGCGAGCGCCGGCGCCGAGGTCTTGCAGTCAGCCTTCTCCATGCTCGTCCCGCTCATGGACTCGGCCGAGACGCAGGTATCCATGTCGCGCTCGCTCTGGCAGGGGCATCTCGTGCCGGTCGTGCCCCCGCCAGCCTGGCACGCGCGAGGCGCGCACGGCCTACGCCTCCACGCTGTTGCTGCGCGGTCATGTGGCACAGGCGCTGGCGCTGGCCGACTCGACGCAGGCCATCGCGCTACTCGAGGCGACGCTGTTGCGCGCCGTGCGCCCCGACAGCGCCGCACGAATCTTCGATGGATGGCTCGACGACCCGCGCCCGCCGGGTCGGATTGCCGCCGCCTCGGTCTATTGGTCGCTGAGCGGCGACGGCGTGCGCCTCGAACGCGCCATGCAGCTGGCGGCGGCCGGCGGGATCCCGGGCTTCCTCGCCGCTGATCCCGGGACTGCGCGCCTTGGCACGCGGCGACACCAGCACCGCCATCGTCGCGCTCACCTTCGCCGACTCCGCGTGCGCAGGTGGTGCTGGGAAACGCGCCTTCCGCTCGCCTTCCTCCTGTCGGCCACGAAGCGTGACAGAGAAGCCGCCGCCATCCTCGACCAGGACTTTCTGGCGTGGCCCGCGCTGCGGATCCTGTGGATGCTCGAGCGCGCTCGCGTGAACGAAAGGCTGGGGTTCGCCCCAAGGCCATCGACGCGTATCTCTATGTGGCCAACGCGTGGCGTCACGCCGATGCGGCGCTGCAACCGTACGTGAGCGAAGCGCGGCGCGGATCGACGCGACTCAGCAGCGATCCGTCGCGCAGCTGACGTCCGCGCAGCTGACGTCCGCACCGCCATCACCCTACCTCGACCCGTCATCGTTTCGCCCACGCCGAATGCGCATCGCCTTCGTCACGTATCGCGCCCTCCCCCAACTCAGCGAAGACGACCGTCTCGCCGTGACCGAGCTCCGGCAGCATGGCGTGGCGGTGGAGAGTGCGGTGTGGGACTCACCGCTCGTGGACTGGTCGCGATACGACGGCATCGTCGTCCGGTCCGCGTGGGACTATCATCTCCGTCCGGACGACTTCGAGGCCTGGCTCGCGCACATCGAGCGCCTCGGGATTCCGCTCTGGAATCCGGCCGGGGTCCTGCGGTGGAACATGGACAAGCGATACCTGCTCGACCTCGCGGTTCGCGGGGTATCGACCGTCCCCACCGTGGCGATCGAGCGCGGCGATCCGGCGACGCTCGCCGAGGTCCTGGGCGACACCGGATGGACCGACGTGGTCTACAAGCCGTGCGTCTCCGCATCGGGGTTTCGGACCGCGCGCGCCCGCGCCGGAGAGCACGCGGCGCACGAAGCCGACTTCGCGGCGCTGGTCGCCGCCCGCGATACGATCGTACAGCCCTTTGTCCCCGCCATTCTCGACGATGGGGAGTGGTCGCTCATCTACTTCAGCGGGCAGTACAGTCACGCCGTGAAGAAGCGCCCTCGCGCCGGCGAGTTCCGCGTGCAGTCGGACTTTGGCGGGAGCGTGATGGCCGAGGCGCCGCGCGCCGGGCTGGTGGCGCAGGCGGAGGACGTGCTGGCGCACCTCCCAGGACAGTGGCTGTACGCCCGCGTGGACGCGTGCGAGGTCGACGGCGAGTTGATGCTGATGGAGCTGGAGATGGTCGAGCCCGACCTCTTCCTGGCCTTCCACCCTTCGGCGCCGCGTCGGCTCGCCGCGGCGATCCGTCAGCTGGTGGCGGGGCGGCATACTCCGATCTCGTTCACGCCGCGCTCGATGACGCCACCCGGTGGAGCAACGAGCTGATGTCCGCCGGATCCAGATCCTCACAGAGAAAGTGGAGGAACTGATACAGGAAAGGTCGGACACGATGCTCCGGGTTCACCCCACGCGAGATGATCAGCAAGCTTCGACTATTCTCGCATGACGTTCCTCGCTCGCACGCGTCAGGTGGTCTCGGTCGTCACAGCGCTGACAACCCTTTACGGGATGTCTGCCGGGCCGTGCCGCCATGGCGACGCGCATGTGACAGCCGCGGACCGGGTCGCGCTCGAAGACCCGGGCAGTCGCGCATCGGGCGGGAAGTGTCATCGGCACGACGCGAGCGCGGATGCAGCGACGCCGTCCGCGTCGCACGACGTGCCGGCTGAGGGCGATGCCTCCCTCTGTCATTGCCTTGGTGCCTGTTGCTGCACCTCGGCGCCCGGCCTTGCCACGCGGGTCGCAAGCGAAGGCGCACAGCTTGCGGCTCATCGCGTCACCTCCTACGTGCTGTCCACGGGGGTCCAGCGGACGCGCTTCGCGCATCTCCTCCCGCCGTCCACCGCCCCACCGAGATTCCTGGTCGCTACCTAACACGCCACTGCCGGCAATCCGCCGACGGCGCCGTCGCTCACCAGGAGTCATCATGCGTTCCCTCAGCAATGGATGGGCCTCTCGCACGCCCAGGCCTCGTCGCGTCCTTCGCTCGATTGTTCTACTCGCCCTCGTACTCGGTACTCCGCACTGGTCTGCGCTGGCAGCCCAGCGCGTGACGCGCCGTACCGGGATTGTGCAGTCCGCTGACACACACCTGCCGCTCTCCGGGGTCCTCGTCGGAAGCGGCGGCTTCCACTCGTATTCGGATTCCGCGGGTCGATTTTCCGTCCGCGTCACGAGTGACACCGCGCTCGTGACGTTCCAGCGCCTTGGCTACACGACGCTCGCGCTGGGGGCCGACGCCGTCCCCGCCGTCGTCTCACTGGCTCCGAAACCAACCCTGCTCGACGCCATCGCCGTCAGCAGCGTCAACGCGAACGACCTTGGCGAGGGCTCTGCGCTCACCACCTCGCTCCTCCGTCGCAGCACGATCGCGACGCGCGGCGGCTCGTCGCTGGCGGAGCGCATGGAGGGCATCGAGGGCATCTCGCTCCAGCGCATGGGCGAATGGGGATCTCGGGCGCTGCTGCGCGGACTCGGCGGTGAGCGCGTGACGGTCATGGTCGACGGGGCTCGAGTAAACCGCGCCTGCACCTTCGGCATGGACCAGGGACTGTCCACCGTGGATCCCGCTACCGTGGAACGTGTTGAGGTCCTTTCGGGGCCTGGTTCGACGCTCTACGGATCGGGGAACATCGGCGGCGTGATCAACGTCGTCACGAAGCGACCTGCTGTCGCCGATGGATGGCACGGCGAGTTCCGGGCCGCCGGGGCGACGGCCACCCCTGGCGCCTCGGTCGGTGCGAGTCTGGCGCTACGTCGCACCCGATTCGACGTGTCGGCGGCGGTCGACGCCTCCGACTACTCCGACTACCGCGCGCCGATCGGGCGCGTCGTCGGCTCCGGGTACCGCGACGGCACCGCCGCGCTGACGTTTGGCGTTGCCCCGACACCGTCGCAGCGCCTCGCACTGAGCACGTCACTGTATGAAGGACGCGACATCGGCTGGCCCGCGATGACCGGCGCCGCAATCCCGAGCGAGCGGCGGCACTCCGTGGCCCTCGACTACGGTTGGCAGGTCGCGCACCCGCCGTGGATGCGCTGTCGGCACGGGCCTTCGTCCAGCGACTGGACCACTACATGACCATCGACATGACGATGCCGATGACGTCGCCAACCGGGATGCCCATGACGATGCGATCGCAGACGGACGCGCGTTCGCATTCCATCACGTCTGGCAGCCGCGCGCAACTGCGGCTCGTACCCACGAGACGCAGTCACCTCGACCTCGGCACCGACCTGACGCTGTGGGATGCCGAGGCGACCCGCTGGAACGAGACGCAGCGAATCTCGTCGTCCGGTGGAGCAGTCGGTACGCCGAGCACGATCGCGTTTCGCACGTGGCCAGGCGTGCGGGTGAGCGACCTCGGGCTGTTCGGCCAGGGGGAATTCGCCCTGACTCCGCGGTTCAGCACGACCGCCGGACTGCGACTGGACCGCACTGGTCGGCAGGCCGATGCGGAAAAGTCCTCGACCGACTGGATCACCACCGGTAACATCGGCACTCGCGCAGCACTCGGCGGCGGCTTCGACGCCCGCGTTTCGTTAGGCTGGGGCTACCGCATCGCGGACCCCACGGAACTGTACGGATTGGCCCTGCGTCCGGACGGCTTCGTCTATCGCGGATCGCCGACGCTCGTGGCGGAGACCAACCGCAATCTCGAAGCGACACTCGCGTTTCGAACGGGGAGGCTGTGGGGCGGCGCGGCGGCTTCCGTGACCGTCTTCCGCAACGAGCTGCGAAACCTCATGTCCCCACGATTGGCGCTCGGCGACTCGCTGAACGGCAGACCCATCCGCGAGTATGCCAACGTCAGTGAAGCGCTCCTGCAGGGCATCTCCGCCTCATCTGAACTGGGTCTCGGACCACGCGTGCGGGCCCGCAGCGCCCTGACGTACGTGCGTGGCGAGAACTTGATCGCGTCGTCACCCTTGGCCGCGACGCCGCCGCTCGAGGGCAGTCTCGCGATTCGTCTGACGCCCGGAGCGATCCATCGGTGGCTCGAAGTCGAGGGACGCGCTGCGGCACGCCAGGAGCGTTTCGCACTCGACGCCGGCGAACGGGTAACGCCCGGATATGGGGTGCTGAACCTTCGCGGGGGCGTCACCATCGCCTCCGTGCAGGCGACCGTCGGAATCGACAATGTCCTCGACCGCGCCTATCGGGCGCACGTCGATCCGATGCTGCTCATTCGCCCCGGGCGCAACGGGTACCTGCGCCTGAGTCGAGCGTTCTGAGTCGGCGCGTCAGCTCCCGTTGCCGCTGGGCGGGGGCGTGCCACAGCATGCTCCCGCCCATGCGGCGTCCCTTCTCGCGGTGCGCGCCCGCTTCGAATTCGCGAACCAGGGACACACCACTCCGAATCGTCGCCCCTCCGGTGGGGAGGACGGCAGTGCCGCCCTCCCCGCCCGCTCGGCATCTTTGGGCGCATGATCCCCTCCGCCCCGGTGGTGCGGCTGGCCGTACGCTTGCTCGGAGTCGTCCCGGCGGCGCCGGTGCACTGGTTGGCACGCCTCGTCGGAGCGCTGGCCTTTGGTCTGGCCCGCGGCCGACGGGCGGTCCTGCTGGAGAACCAGCGGCACATCGCCCCTGACGCGTCGCCCGCCGCGCAGCGACGGCAGGCACGGCGCACCATGTGCAACCTGCTCGATGCCGCCGTCGACCTGTTTCACCTCCCCACGATGCAGCCGGCGGAGATCGAGCAACTGATCGGGATCGAGGGGCGGGAGCACCTCGACGCCGCGTTGGCGCTCGGCAAAGGGGTCGTCGTTGCCACGGCCCACCTCGGTCCGTACGAATTCGGGGGAGCCTGGTTGGCGCTGGCGGGGTATCCCGTGCATGCCATGGTCGAAGACATCGACCCGGAGACCAACGCGGCGATGGCGCTTTATCGCAAGGCGACCGGGATGAAGCTCATCTCCCGCAGTGGCGGGTTGCGCGCCGCGATCCGCGTCCTGCGCGATCGCGAGATCCTGCTGCTGGTCGCCGATCGCGTGGTGGGGCGCGGTTCCGAGGGGCTCGCCGTCCCGTTCGGCGACGGGGTGCGCGCAGTGCCCACCGGGCCGGCGGCACTCGCGCTCGCTACCGGTGCCCCGATCGTTACGGGTCACATCGCACGAAACCGCGGACGCGGCCCCCGCTATCTTGTGCGACTGGAAGCGCCGATCTCCGCGACGCCGACCGGCGACACGTCGCGAGACCGGGATGCGCTCACCGGCCAGGTCGCCCAGCGACTGGCGGCCGCAGTACAGGCACACCCAGATCAGTGGTTCGTGTTTCAACCCGAGTGGATCCGGCGTGACACTCCCTCCCGAGACTGACCTCCTCGTCGACCCGACGCCCCCCGCCGCGCGCGAGACCGCGCGCGGCGGGGGAGCGTCGTCGTCAACGGCGCCAGGGGCGGAGGAGTCGGGCGAGTCGCGGGCGACGATCGCCACCGTGTTGGCCCGTCCGCGTTTCGCCTTCCTGGTCACCGGGCAGACGGTCTCGCAACTCGGCGACAAGCTCCATCACATGGCGCTCATCGCGCTCGTCGGGGCGGCAGCGGCCACGAATGCCGGGGGGCTCGAGCTCGCGAAGCTCTCCGTCGTCTTCACGGCCCCGGTCGTCCTGTTCGGCCCGATCGCCGGCGCGCTGGTCGACCGCTGGAACAAGCGGACCGTGATGATTGCCTGCGACGCGGCGCGAACGCTCCTTGTCGCCGTGATCCCGTCCCTCTTTGCGGCAACCGGACGACTGTGGCCGGTCTATCTCGTGGCATTCGTTGTCTTTCTGCTCGGAGTCTTCTTCAATGCCGCGAAGATGGCGCTCATCCCCGAACTCGTTCCGCGCCCCCACCTTCTCGCGGCCAACGCGGCGCTCACCTTTGTCGGGCGCTTCGCCACCGTGGCGGGGATCGTCGGAGGCGGGGTGATTATCGGGATGACGTTCTGGCATCGGTTCGGGTGGAGCGACTACGCCGCCGGCTTCTATCTCGATGCCGGGTCATACCTCATCTCGGTCCTCACCCTCCTGGCGATCGTGGTGGGCGGGAGTCGCTCGGCGGCGCCCGTGGCGTCGCCAGCCGCACTACCGCCCGAGCTGCGGCTGAAACGGTCGCTCCGGACCATCGTAGGAGACGTGGTGCGTACGCTGGCGGTCGTCCGGACCGATCGTGCCATGCGTTTCGTCTTCGGCTCGCTCATCGCCCTCGCCCTCTTTGCCAGCACGATCTACGTCGTCATGACCTACTCGGTACAGACCGTGATGGGACGCGGCACGAAGGGTGTGGGGTATCTGGGCGGGACCCTCGGCGCCGGCATGATCGTGGGATCGCTGCTGGTGGGGACGGTCGGAAGCCGGTGGGACAAGCGGCAGACGATTCTGGTGGGGAACACGATCATCGGGTTGCTGATGATCGTGGCCGGGGTGTTTTTCTCCTTTGGGATGTTCGCCCCCGTCGCCTTCCTGGGCGGGGCGTTGCTCGCCCCGGTGATGGTATCGCAGGACACGTTGTTGCACGAAAACGCGCCGCCGACGGCGCGCGCGCTCATATTCTCCACGAAGGACCTCATCCTGGCCGGCGTCTTCATGCTGTCGGCGCTCCTGGTTGGGGGGACGATCTACCTGCTCGGGCTGTTTGGAGTGGCCGAACCGTATCGCCTGGCACTCGCCGGCGTCGGGTTGGCCATCCTGACCGCCGGGGTCGCGGGGCAGCTTTCGCTGGTTGCCGACCGACGACGCAGCGCGCAGGGGTAAGGCGAAGCGCAAGCACGTGACCTTCACCGACTGACGTTCCCCCCTTTCTCCACCTCCCGCATGCGGATCATCCAGGTCTCCCCCTATAGCTGGGACGCCCCAGGCGGTGTGCAGATCCACATCCGCCAGCTGACCAGGCACTTGCAGGAACGCGGGCACGAGGTCCTCGTGCTTGCACCTGGCGACGTCCCCGGGCGGCACGGACACGTGCACATCGTCGGCCGCACCTTCACGACCTGGTCCAACGGGTCGACGGCGCAGATCTCGATGTCGCCGCGCACCATGCGCAACCTCGCGCGGGCGATGCGCGCCTTCGCCCCCGACGTGGTGCACGTGCACGAGCCCTTCGCGCCCGGCCTCGGGCTCAAGGCGACCTGGTCGGCGCCGGCCCCTGTCGTCGGCACCTTTCACTCCTACTATCCGCGCGAGACGCGGGAGGGGCGCGTCTACACCGCGCTCGCGCCGCTGCTGCGCCCCACGTGGCATCGCGTCCACCAGCGCATCGCGGTGAGCCAGGCAGCGCGGCATTCGGCCAAGGGGCGCATGGGCAAGGGGGACGTGAAGATCCTCCCGAACGGCGTCGAGGTGGATCGCTTCGCCTCGGCCGAGCCCGCGCGCGACGTCCCCGCCGGGCGCAAGCTCCTGTTCGTCGGCCGGCTCGACCCTCGCAAGGGGCTCCCGTTCGCGATGCAGGCCTTTATCAAGCTGGCGCCGCGCTATCCCGACCTGAGCCTCATCGTCGTTGGCGACGGTCCGCAGCGTGACGCCGTACACGAGATCCCGGCCGACCTGCGCTCGCGCGTGCACATGAAGGGCAAGGTGACGTACGAGGCGCTTCCGACGTACCATCGGGCCGCCGACATCTTCATCTCTCCGGCAACGGGGGCGGAGTCGTTCGGGATCGTGCTGGTGGAGGCAATGGCGGCGGGGCTGCCCGTGGTGGCCAGCAACATCCCCGGCTACCGCGACGTGGCGCGCGACGGACGCGAGTCGCTCCTGGTCACCCCCTCCAACGCCGAGGCGCTCGCCCAGGGAATCGCGCACCTGCTCGACCATCCCGAGGAGTGCACGCGCCTCGGGGCCAACGGGGCGATGCGCGCGCAGGCCTACGCGTGGGACAGCATCATCGACGAGCTCGAACTCGTGTACGAGAAGCTCGCGGGCATCCAGCGTCGCGAGCCGGTGCTGGCGGGGGCGTAAGCGGCCAGGCGCCGGGCGACGACGTTAGGCGGGGAGCGACTCCGACAGGAGGCGCTGCAGCCGGCGCGTCATGGCGTCCCAGCTCCACTCGTCATGCACCCAGGCGGCGCCGGCCCGCCCCATCTGCCCGGCGCGGACCCGGTCGATGAGGAGCGGCGCGATCGCGTCGGCGATCGCGTCGGGCGAGTCGGGATCGACCACCACGCCGGTCTCGCCGTCCTTTACCGCCTCCGGGGCCCCGCCGGAGTTGCCGACCACCACCGGGCGCCCCACTGCCTGCCCCTGCAGGAAGACCGCGCCTAACGCCTCGATGTCGAGCCCGCCCAGGCGTGAACGGCAGGGCATCGCGAAGACGTCGCCGGCACGAAAGTACGACGGGAGCTCGGCGTACGGGACGGCGCCGGCAAAGGTGACGCGGTCGTGCACCCCGGTTCGCTGCGCCAGCGCGCGCAACGCCGCGTCGTAGGGCCCTCCGCCCACGACCAGGAGCCGCACCCCCGGCACCGCCTGCGTCAGGCGCGGCAGCGCCCGGATGAGCATGTCCTGTCCCTTGCGGGCCACCAGGCGCGACACGCAGCAGACGACCGGGGCATCGCCTAACGCGTGCCGCTCGCGCACGAACGCGTCCGAGACCGCCGGATGGAAGGCGCCGGTGTCGATCCCCGACGGGAGCAGGTGCATGCGCTGCCCGAACGCCGGTTCCAGCTTGCGGCGCGCCCAATCGCTCACCGCCGTCAGCAGCGACGCCCGGCTCCCGACATGCCCCAGCAGCCCGGGCACGAGCGCACCGGTGAGCTCCAGCCCGTGCGAGAAGCCGCCATAGCGGATGTCCAGCTTGCGGCTGACGGCCGGCCCCATGTGCCCCAGCGGCCACAAGGCGCCGAAGAGCACCACGTCGGGGCGGCGCTCGCGCAGCACGGCGTGCAGCTGGCGGCGAACGGCCGGCGTGGGGAGCATCATCTCGGTGTCGAGGCGGATGACCTCCTGCGGATAGCCCCGGTCGAACTCCGCCGCGCCGCGATAGGTCGACGAGAAGAGGGTCACCTCCCCGGCCGGAAGGCGCCGAAAGAGCTGGGCCACGTAGTCGTTGATCCCGCCCACACGCGGCAGGAAGTCGTTGGTGACGACGAAAACGCGCACGCCGCGCTTCAGCAGGCCAGGCGCGCGTTCACGTACGCCGCATCGTCCGTCACCTCGCGCTCGATCGCCGCCATCAACCAGGCGGGGAACTCGCAGGTGATCCCCGCTGCCGGCAGCTCGATCTCGGCCAGCACCAGCGCGCGATCGGTGAACTCGTCGATCTCCCAGTGCAGCGCACCGTCCGCCACCACGTGCCGTCGCTTGGCCACGCGCTTCCCCTCCGTCAGCGGCCACAGCACGTCGAACAGCTCGCGCGAGCACGCCTCCTCCACTTCGGTGCGCACGAGCCCCGCCCCCAGCTTCACCGTGCGATAGTAGCGCTCGGCGTCGCCCACCCGCACCCGGCGCACGCGCTCGATGAGGCGCTCCCCGGGCAGGTACCCCTGCTCGATTTCCTGGATCGTCGCCTCGGGCATCGGGGACGGCAGGGCATGCAGCAGGTACTTCCGTTCGATCTCCAGTCCGCTCCGCGCTCGCAGGTCGAGCGCCTCCGCGATCCGCTCCACGCCGTCGAAGAGCGGCGCCACCGCCTCGCCGATCCACCTGGCTTGCACCTGCTCGAACATCGTGGCGGCGCGCTCCTGGATGTGGGCGATGATCGCCAGCATCCCGGGACGCGGGCTGCGCACGCGCGATCGCCGCGGCGTCGCCGCCGCGGTGAGGGTCGCCTCGGCGGCGAGCTGCTTCCCCTCCTCGCGCGCCGCCCGCTCGACGGCGTCGGCCACCACAAGCTGCCAGGCATGCGCATCGTGGAAATCGCCTAACGCGTCCTGCAGTCGCTTGAGGTGCCCCAGCACCTCGCTCCCGCCGGGGACGTGCGGGACGATGGGCTCCAACAGGTAGCGCAGCCGCTTGCCGGCGATGCGCGCTCGGTGCGCGCCCTCGACGTCGTGCACGGTGCGCACCGACTCCAGCCGGCGGCGCAGCGAGGCCGCATGCGATCGCACGAGCGTCGCCATCGCGGCGGCAAAGGTCGTCACGCGCGCCCCATCGTGCACATGCATGCGCAGCTCGAAGTGCAGGAGGCGCTCCTCGAGCAGTTCGCGCGCGCGCTCGAAGTCGCGGGCCACCTCCACCACCACCTCCGCGTCGGCCGCCGACTTCTGGGCGCCCAATCGCTTGAGCAGCCACGCCGCCCCCACGCGCTGCCGGTCGGTCAGCGCCCCCTTCTCCGCCGCCAGCCATCCGAGAAAGACCTCGGCGTCCCGACTGTGATTCGTCGCCCCCGCCAGGCGCCGCAGCCACTTCTGGGCGCGCTTGGGCGCCGAGCGGGCGAGCGTCCCGCCGTGCGCCCTGAGCCACGAGCGCAGCCGACGCACCGCCACGCGAAAGTCGTGCAACGCCTCCGGGTCGCCAGGCTGCGTCAGCCGTTCGCGATGGGCGGCCGCATCCGCGAGGAGCGCCAGCGCCACGAGACGCACCGCGCGCGCTTCGTCTTCGTCGAGAATCGACGGGGGAAAGGACGCCACGCGTTATTCCGCGAGCACGCGAAGCTGGGCCGGCGTGAGCAACCAGTGCAGCCGCCCCTTTCGCGCCGCCGGCTTCATCGCGAACTCGAGGAGCGCCGCCCCGCCCTTCTTGAACGTGACCGCCGAGTCGTCCACCCCGGCCACACACCAGCTCACCAACCGACCGACGTGCGGCTCGTGCCCAACCACCGCCACCGTTGCATCTGGCGACTGCGTCGCCAGCCAGGTGAGCAGTTCACGAGGGTGCCGGTCGGGGCGCAGCGCCTCCACCGTCTCGACGTCCTTCACCCGGTACTCGGTGGCGAGGATGCGTGCCGTCTGCTGCGCGCGCACCAGCGGCGACGCCGCCAGACAGTCGATGTGCGGCGCCGTGCGGCGCAGCCCCTCGGCGTTGCGGCGCATGCGCCGCTTCCCAAATGCGGTGAGCGGGCGCTCGTCGTCGTTCGCGCCAGTCTCGGCGTAGGCGTCGCGGTCCTCGGCGATCGCGTGGCGGATCACGAGCAGGTGCATGGTCACTCCCCAGAAGTCGAGCGGAACTGCAGGGCCGAAATGTAGCCGCGCCGTGCGACGCGCTGGCCCGGCGCGCTACGGCTTGGCCGGCGCCGCCGCCTTGGGAACCGCCGGCGGCTTGCGCGTGAGGATCACGATGTCGCCACGCTCCGCGTACTCGGTCGCCTTCGCCGTCGCCACACTGTCGACCGGGACCGCCGTGAGCACGACCGTGCGAAGCTCCGGACGCCGACGCTTCACACGCGCCGCCGTCCCGAGCCCGAAGTCCGAGTGGAAGGCGCCGTCCACGTGCAGGACGACCGCCCCTTTCGGGGCCGCCGCCAGCGCCGCGACGATCGACTCGGCCATCGTCTCGTCCTTGATGCACTGCGCCTCGTAGAAGCGCTCCGTCATGCTCTTCATCATCGCCGCATCCGCGGCACTCGGCGGGCCGCCACCGGCGCTGTGCCCCTTCATGCTCTCGGCAAAGCGCGCGTAGTACTGGTCGTCGCGAGGGCAGGCGATCTCACGCCCCACCATCGCGCGCTCGCCGGGCGGGAGCGAGTCGAGGGCGGCGAGTCCTTTGCGGCTGACGGCACTCGCGTGGCGGCGCGGCACGTTGGAGGCCACCACCGGCCACCCACGCGCGCGGGCCAGCTCGACCATCGCGCGGTAGTCGGTGGTGTAACGCTCCCACGGTCGCGAGCCGGCGAGGAACTCCGCCTCGCCGATCTTCCCCGCGAGATAGGCGTCGAGCACGCCCTGCACGTCGCGCTCGAACATCTCCAGCGAGAGGATCACCGGGCGTGATCCGCTCCCGAGGGCCGCGAGGACCGACAGCTCGGCGCGGTGCGTGCCAGGATCGTCATGCTGCTCGCCGAAGAAGACGACGTCGGCGCGCGCCGCCAGGCGCAGCGTCCCCTCGAGCCCCACGTCACGTCCCGACGCCGAGGCAACGTATCGGCTTTCCGGCGCCGGAGCTGGGGCGACGCTCGTCCCCCCAGCACGGGCGCAGGCCCCCAGGGTGAGCAGCGAAGCAAGACAGAACGCGCGCGGTGAGCGGGAAGTCATGACGACGGTGGGAACGACGGTGAAGGTCGACGCGCAGTGGGTGGCGAGCGAGTCTCGCCTACGGACGCGCCGCGGTCAATCAGGCGACAGGATCTCCAGCGGTGGCGCGCCGCGCCGCAGAATCAGTGCAGCCCCCGCACGAGCGCCGTGATGGCGATCCCGACCCCGACCAACGTCGCCCGCAGCCAGAGACTCCCGACGCGACGCTCGCCTCGCTGGGAGATGAGGATCGCCCCGGCAAGATACAGGAAGTTGCCGGCCGCGAAGGGGAGGAGGACTTGCCCGAACCGTCGCGCGTCGACCCCGATGCTGAGCGCGATGACCGCACCGAGCAGGGCCAGGACGCCGGTGGCCGCGTTCACGAGGATCGCACGCCGAGGCGACATCCCACCATCGACGCAGATCGCGAACGTCCCGAGCTCGCGGGGGAGTTCGTGCAGTGCAATGGCCGCCCCGGCGAAGACGCCGAGCGAAGGGTCCGTCATGAAGGCGGTGGCCACGAGCGCCCCGTCGATGGTGTTGTGCAGGGCGTCGCTGGCGATCCCGAGGGGCATGAGGTGGCTGCGATGGCCCAGCGCGCCATGCTCGTCACCGCGACGCGTCCCGGCCGCCGGCTCCATCATGTGGATGAAGCGCTCCATCAAGGCGAGCGCCGCGACGCCTACCGCGACGAGCGCCGCCACGCGCGACGGCGACGAGTCTCGAAGCGCCTCGGGGACAAGGTGGAAGACAGCGGCACCGAACAAGGCGCCGGCCGCGACCATGATGAGGCGCGGCACGAGGCGCGCCGTGAGTGCCGCCCGGCTGGCGAGGAACCAGGTCGCGAGCAGCGGGACAGCGCTGGCGACGAAGACGGCGGCGAGCGACGCACCCCAGGTTCCGAGGGCGCCAGTCATGACGCACACCGCGCACAGCGCCCGTACAGCACCACTTCATGGCCATCGACCGCGAAACCGCTCGGCGCCAGGGCCGCCAGATCCCCCGGACACCCCTCCACCTCGAAGACGCCGCCGCACGCCCGGCAGTGGAAGTGATGGTGGTGATGCAGGTGGGCCAGCTCGTAGCGCGGGGTGTCCCCGGGGAGGGTGACCACCGCGACGTCCCCGGCCTCGATCAGCGCCTTGAGCGACCGATAGACCGTGGCCAGTCCGATCCCAGGCGCCTTGCGGGCGGCGTGCGCGTGAATGTCCTGCGCGCGCATGGGGGCGTGCGTCGCTTCGAGGGCAGCGCGCACGGCGTCTCGTTGTCTGGTCCTTCTTTCGGTGGTCACTCTGCGTAATGATAACGCGTTCTCACTTCGACGGGAAGACGAGAAGAAGAGAAGACGGGAAGACGAGAGGGCGAGAGGGCGAACGACGGACACCGCGCTGCTGAGGTCGGAGGGGGAGGTCGAGCGCTCGTCCGGGGACGAGGGGCCGCGACCGCCGGGCATGGCGGCCGAGCCTACGGGGCTCGACAGCCTGTACCCGCGTGGTAGCCTTCACCGGATGACGAGGTGCCGCGGATGGGACGCTCGCCAGCATGCGGCGACGGGACGGCCGAGGGGGGCGATGCGAGACATGGGCATGGCGCAGCTCATGAGTCGCGCGCTGCGGCGCGCCACGCGGCGCCGGACTTTGCACGTGGCGGCGCGCGCGTTGATCCTTCCTGCGCTGCTGGCGGCGTGCGATCGCTCGCCCAGCATCGATGCCCCGCCTCCCGACGTCACCGCCGATGCCGCCGACTCGCTGGCGACGCTTCCGCCCTCGGTGGTCGAGTCGGAGATCCGCTACGAGCTGGCGCCAGCGCTGAATGCACTGGAGCAGTCGGTGCCGCGCACCTTCGGCGACATCGACACACGACTCCAGGTGCCGAACAACAAGCGGGTGCACATCGCCTTCGCCGCGCGGCGCTCGCCGTTCGTCATCGCGGTCGACTCGCAGCGGGTAACGGTGTCGAGCGTGGTGGAGTACGAGGGGCGCGGCTGGTACAAGCCGCCGATCGGTCCCGAGGTGAGCGCGGCGTGCGGGACGGGCAACGTGGCGAGGCCACGCGCCCGCGTGCGAATCGAGAGCACCTTGCGGCTCGAAGAATCGTGGGGGCTCGCCGCCCGGTCGCGCGTGACGCGGGTCGTGCCGTACAGCACGGAGACGCGTGACAAGTGCGCGGTGACGGTCTTCCGCATCGACGTCACCGATCGCGTGATGAAGGCGACGCGCGAGGTACTGGACACCCGGATGCGCACGCTCGACCGCGCCCTGGCGCAGGTCAACACACGCGCGCGCTTCGAGCGCTGGTGGCGCGACATCGCGCGCCCGATCCGGCTCACCGACTCGATCTACCTCACCATCAACCCCCGTCGGGTGCAACTGGGCGGGATCGACGTCGACAGCGGCTTCGCCGTCGCGCGCCTGCGGCTCGAGGCATCGCCACGCATCGCGACCGGGAACCGCCCCAACGACTTCGAGCTGTTCACCCCGCTCCCGCCGCTCACCCGCGCGGGGCTCACCGGGTCTGGGCTGCGGGTCTCGCTGCAGGGGACGTTCGGCTACGACGTGGCCACGGGGCTGCTGCGGCGCGCCCTGGTCGGCAAGTCGCTCAAGTGGGCCAACCGCACCATCACGCTGCGCGACGTGACGCTGTCGGGCATCGGCGCGGGGCGTGTGGCGTTAGGCGTGCGGTTCGATGGCGGGGCGCGCGGTCTCGTGTACCTGACGGGGACGCCGACCTACGACAACGCCGCCGACCAGCTCCTCATTCCCGACCTCGACTACGACCTCCGCACCGCCTCGGCGCTGGTGAAGGGGGTCGCCTTCCTGGGCGACCACCAGATCCGCGACCTGCTCCGCGCCAACGCCCGCTTCCCCCTGCTGGGCCGACTCGACCAGCTCCGCACGCTGGCGGTGAAGGGAATGAATCGTACCCTCACCGAAGGGGTGTCGCTCGTCGGGTCGCTCGACAGCGTGCAGCACGTCGTGGTGCAGGCCCGTCGCGACGCGATCAACGTGCGCGCCGACGCCACCGGGGCGATCCGCATGGAGGTCGCCCGCCCCATCACCGTGAAGGCCCCGCTGGCGCGCCGCAGGTGACACACGGTCGGTGACACGCGGTCGCGACGGCGCCGCGCTACCTCGTCGTCGTCGCGACGGGTGACTTGTAGATCGCCCCGACCTTCATCACGAAGTCCACCCGCTCCAGGCGGCGCACGTCGTCGAGCGGATTCCCGGCGACCGCAATGATGTCGGCGAACTTGCCCGCAGCGACGGTCCCCAGGTCGGCCTGAGCTCCCAGGAGCGTCGCGGCGTTCGACGTCGCCGAGATGATGGCCTGCATCGGCGTGGCGCCGAGCTGGTCGACCATGAGGGCGAACTCCTGGGCGTTGCGCCCATGGATGTCGCCGGTGGCGTCGGTGCCGAAGGCGAACCGCACCCCGGCCTGCCACGCCTTGCGCAGGCGCACGCGCCGATCGCCCTCGATGGCGCGCGCCTTGGCGATCGAGTTGGCGGGGACCCCCTTCTGCTCGCCGTCGCGTGCGATTTCATCGAGGATGATGAGCGTGGGGACGAGGAAGGTCCCCTTCTCCTTCATGATGGCGATCCCGGCATCGTCGATGAGCGATCCATGCTCGATCGACGCGGCGCCGGCCCGGACCGCGGTCACGATCCCCTCGGCCCCGTGCGCGTGCATCGCGACCTTCCGCCCCAGCCGGGCCGCTTCCTCGACCGCCGCGCGCAGTTCCTCCTCGGAGTACTGCGCGTGGTTGACGGCATCGCCTACCGACAGAATGCCGCCGGTCGCCGTGATCTTGATGTGGTCGCTCCCGAACTTGATGTTCTGCCGCACCGCCTTGCGCATCCCCTCCACGCCGTCGACGATCATCCCGGTGCCGGGGATCTGGATCAACGGACTCCACCCGTTCACGTCGGCGTGCCCCCCGGTGATCCCGAGCGACGGCCCGGCCGCGAAGATGCGCGGTCCCGGCACGACCCCCTTGGCGATGAGGTCGCGCAGCGCGATGTCGGCGTAGTTGGTCGCCCCGACGTCGCGAATCGTCGTGAAGCCCGCGTCGAGCGTCTTCTTCGCGTTGACGACGCCGTAGATCGCCGCATGCGCCCCGGTCTCCCTGAGCACCGCCATGTCGCCGCCGTCGCTGTCCGACGAGTTGATGTGCGTGTGGCTGTCGATGAGCCCGGGGAGCAGCGTGTGCCCCGGCAGGTCGATCACCCGTGCACCGCGTGGGACAGCAACGGACGAGGCGGGGCCGGCGGCAATGATGCGATCCCCCTGCACGATGACCACCGGCTGGTCGATCGTCGTTCCGTCGCCGACGATGAGTCGCTGCGCGCGAAGCACCACCGGAGATGATGGGGGCGCGGTGGGTGACTGCGCGTGGGCGACGCGCACGAAGGCGCAGAGCAGGAGCGACGTGGAGACGCGTGCAGCAGACGAGAGACGACGCATCGGTCTGTGAAAGGGAGTGCGAGGGAGGGACGACGAAAGGCGAGGTCGCGTTGACAGGGGGAAGATCCCTCAAGGGCACCGACGCGTCGAGAGGGATCGCGCGCGCCCCCGCCTTCTCGTTGTCGGTCGACTCCTGTCCGATCGATGGCGACGACCGCGTAGTGCTCACCGGCGACTACGGCGGCAAGAAGCTCCACACGATCGTGCCATGCAGCACGTCGCGCGAGTGTCGTTAGGTGTGCCGCGCGCCACCGCACGCGAGCGCGCCCCTGCGCGGCGGGCGTGATGGTTGGCGCCCGGACGCCCGGCGCTCTTCAGCGCAGGCGACGTATGCACGAGTCCGCCAGTCGCGAAGGGAGGCACGCGTGCCACGGCGAAGTGCAAGACGCTGTCGCACGTGCGCCGCGTTGCGTCGGCAGCGTTTGCCGCTGACGATTCGGGCACAACGGCGGTGTGACGCACGTTCACTCGTGCACGTGACGCCGGGGTGCCTACGGCAGGGGATGCCGTCCTCGAGCGGCACAATGCGCTGCTTGACCGACCTCGGTGTGACGCCAACATTGGCACCAACGGCGCGGGCCACCCTGGCTCAGCGCGCCTCACGAGCAGGGGGCGACTCGCATGCATGGACGACGGTGGACATTGTTGGCGATCGGGGCATTGGCGTTAGGCAGCGCACCCCGGCCCACGCACGCGCAGGGATGGGGCGGCTACACCGGCGCGTACACCGAGCGACAGGTGAGCGCCTATGGCTGCTCCGCGTTCGGGACCAGGAAGTGGTGCACGCCGTCGTTCTGGACCTTTAGGCTCTACGACACGAACCCCGGCGACCTGCTCTACGCCTACGTGCTGCCCGGCGTCTGCCGGGAGACCAACGGCGGGCCGCTGTCGCCGCCCCCGGGGTTCGGCGCGACGCCGCAGAACTGCTGGGGAGGACTGCAGATCCCGGGCGCGCCGGGGTGGGGGCAGGTCCATTGGGCCTTCCAGGTGAGCACGACGCACGGGACGTGGTCGTTCTGCGACTTCCAGACGAACTGCGCGCCAACCCCTCCGCTCCTGGGCCAGATCAAGGAGATCCGGGGGGCCTACCTCGTGGCCAAGGGCGACGACCTCCAGCACTGGGACTACACGTATTCGGTGACCCCGGAGCCGGTGACGATGCTCCTCGTGGGCTCGGGGTTGTTTGGGGTCGGCGGAGCGGCGTGGCGCCGGCGCCGGAAGGGGAGTGCGACGCCGACGGCCTAGCGATCGCGGTGGCGGGCGGACAAACGAAAGCGGCGCTCCATCCGATGGAGCGCCGCTTTCGTGCGTCAGGGACGCATCACGCTGCACAACTGGGGCGGCTGGATTCGAACCAGCGACCTCCTGATTAACAGTGTGGAGTCCCTACGTTCCTCGCGATTCCCAGTGATTGCTGGCGAGTCTCTTTGCTAGTGAAACCTCCTGATTGAGATTCCGGCATGTTCCTGTAGATTGCGGCTTCGTGATTGCTGGGTGATTGCTAGCCCGCCCGCAGGAGATGAGACGTGGCCGTCAAGAGACTTACCAAGCGCACCGTAGAGGGCCTACGAGCCTCGCAGAGCGACTCTTTCCTCTGGGACGAGGGATTGGCCGGTTTTGGTGTCAAAGCCACGCCAACGGGGCGGCGCGTCTACATCGTGCAGTACCGACTGCCTGGCGTGGGTCGAAGATTTCCCGCCCGCCGGTTCACGCTCGGGGAGCACGGGGTGCTCACCGTCGAGGAAGCCCGCAAGTACGCGCGGAGGGTGCTCAACGCAGTCGCTGAGGGCCGGGATCCGGCGAGTGAGCGCGCCGATGCAAATAGAGCCCCCACGGTCGCCGCGATCGCCCCGCTGTTTCTGGCTGATGTGAAGGCGAAGCGAAAGGCCACCACGTACTACGAGTACGCACGGCACTTCACGACGACCGGGAAGCGTCAGGACATCAAGCTCCGGGGTGAGCTCATTACGCACTTCGGGCGCCTTCGCGTGCGAGACGTTACGTCCGCGCACATCGGCGCCTTTCACGACCGCTTTCGCGATAGGCCCTATGCAGGGAATCGCCTTCTCGCGCTGCTCTCTGCGTTCTTCGGGTGGTGCGAGCGGCGCGGGTATCGGCCGGCCAACTCCAATCCCTGCCACGGGACCGAGCGCTTCCAAGAAAGGAAGCGTGAGCGGTACTTGACCCTCGATGAGCTCAAGCGGCTAGGAGCCGCGCTTGCGAAGGTCAAGCGGGACGGCGCGACTCCGGCAGCGGTCGACGCGCTGCGATTCCTCTCCCTCTCTGGTTTTCGTGAATCGGAAGCGTTGACTCTCAAATGGTCCGCGATTGACTTCGATCGCGAAGCCGTCACGCTGGAGGAGAGCAAGACGGGTCGCTCGATGCGCCCGCTCGGAGGCGCCGCGGTAGCCGTACTGCGCGAGATCGAGCGGGAAGAGGGATCTGACTACGTCTTCCCGGGTCAGGTGCCGGGGTTTCACCTGGTGGAGCTCAGAAAGGTGTGGGATCGGGTACGAACGGACGCCGGCCTGAACGACGTTCGCTTGCATGACCTGAGACACTCCGTCGCGAGCATCGCGGCTTCTGGTGGAGCGTCGTTGCCTCTCATCGGTGCGCTCCTTGGTCATCGCGATGTGAAGAGCACACAGCGCTACGCCCACCTGACCGATGACGCTCGAAAGCTCGTCGCGGACAAGACTGCTCAGGAGATTTCGGTCGCTCTTGGAGGTCGTTCACGCGGATTCTAGCGCTGCGCTAGACTTCGTCGTCGCTCGCTGGGTGCTGACAGCGCGGTGAGATTGAGGCAACGCGACCTCCCGCTTTCTTTGCGCCTCGCGGGAAGGCGCCCCCAGGAACCGGTAGTTCGCGGCCTATGGCGCGTCAACATCGTCCCGATAGCCGCGCCACGCGCGCCTTCTCTGCATCGAGTTGTGCATCGTCAAAAGGCGTCCGAGCGTTCGTACTCAAGTTCGGCGCGCATCATCCGTGTCGCTAGCTCGGCCACCGCCGCTGCGTCCGGCCCCAGGTTCTTTTCTAGCTGCCTACGGATTCTGTGCGGCGCCGAGTCCCGCCACGATCTCTTGGCCATGTTTTCCGCGTCCTCCACGAGCTTGCCTACGGCGAGGTCGACTGAAGGCCCGGGCACCACCAGAACATCGATTACGATCTTGTCGTTGACCTCCGCCACGTGTCGCATGAACTTCGCGGTTCGATCGGCTCTGTCGCATGCGCTCCTGAATTGCCGCCTCGAACTTGACGCGCAGCGCCGCTTCCAGCTGATCATCCGAGATAACCGTACCCTCCGGCAGGGTGACCGGCTTGGCAACTCTCTTAACGTCGGAGAGGCCGAGGACCCATTCGGGTGATACGCCGAACACTTCGTGAAACGCTGTGAGTGCCTCTCGGCGAGGGGAGACGCATCCCAGCTTCCCAATCCTTCACGGCGCTGGTGAGTCGTACGCGATCAATCTCGCGAACTCCTGGAGAGTCAGCTTCTCCCTTTGCGAAGCTCTTTGATACGTTGCCGCACTTCTTCCGCTGTGCATCGCGTTCGCTCGGGGTTGGGGCAAAGCGGCGTGTCCGTTGTCGATTTTTCGTCATAGGCATGCCGAAATATAGTCGAGAATTCCGCAAGCTGCCCTCCTAGGTTCTGCCGTGCGAGCCGCGAAGGCGATGCTCGCAAAACGGAAGCGACGACAGGAGGTAACAGATGGACAACGATCCACTCTTCTCTACGGCCCAGGCGAGTCAGTACGTGGGCATGGCCAGGCAGACGCTGGCTCGACTGCGCGTCGAAGGCTCTGGCCCCGCCTACTTCAAGCTTGGCAGTAAGGGAGCCTATCGAAGATCCACGCTCGACGCGTGGCTCGCCGAGCGAGTTCGACGCTCGACCTCCGACGACGTGGGCGCTCGTGCTCGGCTAGCGGCGAGGCAGTGAGGAGCGAGCCAATGACTATCAACCCAGAGCCCCGATTCCACGCCCTTCGGCGGCGATGCGACTCTGCGCACGCGGAGCTTAGCAGGTCGCAAGCTTCGCTGATTCGGCAATACGAGTCGATGCTGATGGACCTCGACGAAGTTCGCCTAGCGCATGAAGAGCTTCAGATCGCCCTCGACTGCATTGCTGACGGAAGAGTCGTCGAGGACCACGACGATGCGGCCTGATGTGACGCTGGAGCAGTTCTTGGCGAGCGCCAAAGGAGTCCGCAAGCTCGGACGAGGCTACTCGGCCAAGTGCCCTCACCACGATGACCAAAAGCAGTCGTTGAGCGTTGACACGGGACGCGACGGATCACTGCTGCTTCACTGTCACGCGGGCTGCAGCTTTGAAGAGATCCTCGGAGCTGCGGGGTTCGCTTCGCGCGCGACCCGAGGCTCTTTCGCTTCGACCGGGGAAAGAGCCTCGAATCGCGCTCCGACTCGACTCCCGGGGCGGGAGAGCGCGGTCTACCGGTACGAGGACGAGGCTGGCTCTCGTCTCTACGAAGTCGTGCGCTTCGAGCCGAAGGACTTTCGCCCCAGACACTACGACTCGGGCGGGCGTCAGGTGTGGGGCCTCAATGGACAGCGACGTGTGTGGTACAACCTGCCGGCAGTTCTGCGAGCGCGCGACGAAGGCGAGTTGGTCATTGTCGTCGAAGGAGAAAAGGACTGCGAGGCGCTGAACGCGCTTGGATTCACAGCGACGACGATCGCCGGAGGCGCGGCGCTCCAGTTCCAACAGATACGCCTCGCACGTTCGCGGGCGCTCACGTGGCTCTGATGCCGGACAATGACGTTCCCGGTCGCAGGTTCGCAGAGCGCGTCGGAAGGTTGATCCTGCCGATGGCGGCATCGGTAAAGCTCCTGGATCTCCCCGGTCTTCCCGCGAAGGGCGACGTGTCGGATTGGCTCGCCGCAGGCGGCAGTCCGCACGTTCTTCGAGGTTTGATCGAAGAGGCCGGACGCTTCTTGGACTCCGACGCGATTGGCATCGGACACGCCGACGAAACGCCGGAGGTCCCCACGCCACTCTCGACGACGTGTCGATTGGAGTCTGTGCGCCTCTCGGACGTGCGCCCCGAAGTCGTCACGTGGCTTTGGCCGGGACGAGTGCCGTGGGGCAAGCTCACGGTTCTGGAAGGTGATCCCGGCGTAGGCAAATCGACGCTTGCGCTACAAGTCGCAGCGTTCGTGTCCAGCGGCCGCCCACTGCTACCGAATGTCGAGCCGATTGAACCGGCCTCCGTGCTCCTCCTGCCGTCGTTTGAGGACGGGACTGCGGACACCATCGTTCCGCGACTACTGGCGGCGGAAGCCGACTGCACTCGAATTCACGAACTGCGCGGAGTGGCATACTACGGCGCCGCGCAGTCGATGCCTCTCTCGTTCCCAAACGATGTAGAGGCGTTGCGGGAGGCGATCGTCAAGCATGGTGCGCGGTTGGTCATTCTCGACTCTCTCACCACGTCGCTTAGCCCTGGCACCGATCCGTACAAGGATATGGACGTGCGGAAGGCGCTCGCCCCGCTCGCGCGCATCGCGGAAGAAACTGGCGTTGCCGTGGTCGTCATCCGGCATTTCACAAAGAGCGGACGAGGCAACGCAGTCACGGCTGGCGGCGGTTCTGTCGCGATTTCAGGCGTCGCGCGGGTTGTTCTTCAGGTTCACAAGGCTCCCGACGACGACTCAAAGCGCATTCTCGCCGTCGCCAAGTGCAACGTCGCGGTGGAGTTTCCCCGTCGCTCCAGTTCGGCTTAGAGGATGCTGGGAACTGCGCGCGCATCAGGTGGGAGGGGGAGTCCTCGCATTCCGCTGATGACTTGGTCGCGCTCCGAGTGCCCGATGACGGAGAGCGCGAGGTCACCGAGGAGGCGAGTGACTGGCTTCGCGTGACGCTCGGAGTCAGCGTGCTGCCCGCGTAGCGAGGTACTAGCACTCGCAAGCGCGCGGGCTACCGGGAGCGCACAGTGCAACGCGCCGCGAAGCAGATCGGGGTGAAGCACAAGCGCGGAGGATTCGGCGCTCCCGGCCTATGGGAGCTCCCCTCATCGCGGGAGAGTGCGTCGGATCGCCCGGAACAAATCGGAACCCCTTCAGTCGCGCCATCAACTGTCAGTCGCGCCACGTGCGCCGTACCCGTCGGCGTGGCGCGACTGAAGACACTTGGCGCGACTGTGTCGATTTGTGCTGACCGGGGAGGGCCGGATGAATGCACGACGCTGACGCTGTAGCCGTTCTCGCACGCGCCGATCGCGTCGGACGACCGCTGACGTCGTGGTCCGCTGCGTCCCTTTGGCGTCTATGTTCGGCCGCGGGGGTCACCCTCACACCCCAGGCGTGCGGACTGTTGAGAGTCGATGGCCCGCGCACAGCGGTCTCACGATTGGCACCGGCGCTCGCGATTCGGAAGGGGGCGCTCATGCGAGGAGCGTGCACGGCCTGCCATACTGAGCTCGCCACGAAGCCACCAGCGCAGTGCAGATGGTGCTACGTGCGCGGGAACAAGCGGTACACCTATGACCCCGGTAGCGTGACTGAGGAGCGTTCCCTGGATGCTCTTGCGTCCACCAACGAGGAGTCGCATCCGCAGGACGACGTGACTATTCCCGAGAATCGAATGGCTGCGAGGGAACACTGATGGCTGAGGAACCAGAGGTCTATGAGTTCGCCCGCTCTGAGCGGGAGCGGGTTCGCATCTGGGCGCACACGTTCAAGAACCGACCCGTCGTGTCGGTCCACATCTTCTACCGGGAGAGGGGCACCGGAGCGTGGAAGCCGACGCGGAAGGGTATTACGCTTGGACGCCAATACCTCGCTCAGCTGACCCATGCGCTCTGCAGCCTGCGTGATCAGTTTGCAGCGGACTAGCACCGGCGTGGAAGCCTGAAGTGACATCCGGCGCGACAGCTACCTGGTGCAGCCATTGTAGGGACGACAGCGACGATTGCTCGGCGGTTCCGTCTATGTCAGCCTTCGGACTCGCGGGGGCCTCAGTACTACGGTCCCGCCCTTAAACGCGCGCGCGCGCACGCGATGAGTCCGAAAATCCACACAGTATTGTGCGGTGGGATGCTCCTCGAAGGCCTCAGCGGACAACAGCGATTCCGACCGATCGCGCGAAGGGCCGCAGCTTCCGCGCAGCAACTGCAACCCTTGCGAGGGTCCGCGAGCTCGCCCTCCCGCGCCCGAACCTATTCGCTGGCTCGCTTGGACGCCTCCACCGGCCCGAGAGTCGTCCCGTACGAATCTCTACCGAATTCTCCGCCGACTGTCGAAAATGGACGAAAAGCGGTCCGGCCTACAGCCGCTCGGACCTAAGCACCAGCAACGATTACTCCGCCACCGGGCACGATACCGTTTCAGATCACGCTTGTGGCGTCCTGACGTTGACGACCGGGTCCTAACGGTTACGCTTATTGCCGCCACGTCCAATGGCTCTCGCTGCGCGAGCTGCTCGGCGCCGCGACCCGTGGCGCAGCTTTGACGACGTGGAGTTCGCGACGCTCGAATGGGTCGCGTGGTTCAACACGCAGCGCTTGCTGGAGCCGCTCGGGTATGTTCCCCGCGCGGAGTTCGAGGCGCAGTATCACGAGACCCACACGGCCCACATCGGGAGCGTGGGACTCAACTAACCGAGCCTCCACGAAACCCGGCGCGATTCAGCCTGACGGGCAGGTAGTGCTGGCCGACGCAACACTCCAAACGCAGGGCTTACGGGATGACTACGAGGACTGGAGAGAGCTGGTAGATAGTGGTACCGTTGCCCAACTGGCCGAGCGGGTTAGACCCCCAGCAGTAGACCGCCCCTACGCTCGTCAGGCCGCAGGAGTGATGGGTGCCGA